>JALYLJ010000181.1 GCA_030774295.1 Thermoproteota archaeon | reverse complement strand
GATTCTAGCAATCAACTTCCAACGCTACTTCTCAATAACAAGTATGCAAAGACATTTGAAGTAATAACTGAGACCCAGGGACTTCCTAATTATGGTGAAGTAGATCCGACTCCAATTATTGCTTTCGTATGGCCCGTTTTTTATGGAATTATGTTTGCAGATTTGGGACATGGATTGTTACTCTTTGGATTGGGAATGTTCTTACGGTACAGAGCAAATGGAAGTCTAAGGACTTGGGCAACATTATTGGCTGCAAGCGGTGCAGCTGCCAGCATTGCAGGGGTAGGAACAGGAGACTTTTTTGGATTTCACATGGATGAGATCGCTATATTAGCACCCATATTTGCGCCATTGGATGGTCTAGTGGGAGCTCTAAATGTTTCAGAATTAACATTTGAACAGGTAATAAAGATACTGAAAGTGTCCGTTGCTATTGGTATCATACACTTGTTGATGGCATTGTTTCTAAGACTTAGAGCTGATATCCTCGAAAGAGACAAACTTGTCGTTCTAACACATGATATTCCTACTATAATACAATTTCTTGCCATAGTAGCATTGATACTTGCCGCGATAGGCTCAGGATATGATATAATAGGTATGTTTGGAATAACCGGTGTCACTCATAATGAACCGGTACCGTGGTTGACATATTTATTCGGGGACTGGGTAACAGTAGACTTGGTTGCCAAAGCCACCCCTCCTATAATCATTGCAACTGCGGGAATCATGATTTACGGAGGTAAGAAGGAACAAGAACATGCTGCTAAACTTGGTCATGATGAAGGCGGTGGACTGATGGGAATTGTTATAGAGGTAATATTAGTAAGGATTATCGAGGTTCTTTCTAATGTGATCAGTTATACCAGACTTGGAATTATGCTGTTGGTACACGCTGCTCTCTTGGTAACGGTCAATCAATCATACGAGCATGGAGGCGGATTAGCAGTTTTGATTGGAGGCAACATAGGAATCATGCTTATAGAAGGATTAATTGTATATATTCAGACAATTAGGTTACATCTTTACGAATGGTTTCCAAAATGGTATAGAGGCGAAGGAGTTGAATTCAAGAAATTAATTCCAAAGATGCTATATTCAAATCTTGTCTGGCCGGAAAAACGATCCGGTTAAAAGAAACATACTTATAATAACAAATTTTTTTCGATGTATATTTTTAGGACTTTCTAGACTTTAACAAAAATAGCTGATTCTGTTATGTGAAACACGTTTGGTCTAATTAATTGATGTTGATTAGCTTCGATAGAATCGTTTCTGCTGGAATTTTTTGCTCAATTCCAGATGCGATTGCTGACAAATTTCTAACTTCAATCATGATGAGTTTCAGTGCAGCAAGCACTATCCCTACACTAAACATTGTCCTAAATGCTGATAATGCACGCTTTAATGCAATGTCTTCAAATCCCTTTTCAATTTGTAAGATGGAATCTATGTCACTTGTCTGATTCTGAGGGACAATATCCTTGTATACTGTGTTGGATAATTCCCCAATTACCTCTGATATTTTTTCTGCATTTATCATCTTTTGTATAGTTTCTTTTGTTACCTTCGAAGTACTAGCGACCATGAGATTATTTATGTCATCGGCAGGTAGGTTCCAAAATTTTCCTCGCAGTATGGAAAGTACGTTATAAGAATCAATATCAACAGAGACAATGTTTTTTGCATCCAATGATTGTGATTCAGTATTCATCGCCCTACCCAAATCATGGTAGAATACATGATCTAGGTAAACATCAAAAATCCTGACATCTCCTTTATCCTTGTAAATAGCGGCCGCTTTAGTAACATCCTCTGCAAATTCGCTGCCAGCAAGAGTAGAAACCGCTTCCTCTAATGTCTTTGAAACAAGTGCCTTAACCACAAGATCTCGTCTACCTACTAGTTCTTCAGCCCTCAGGTTTATCTTCGGCAAAAGTTCATCATAGGATTTTCCAAGAGCTTTTCCCTTTAAAATCATCTTTAAATTCCATGTTATGTGCTTTACAAAATATGCACTGATAATTCTGGCTCCGCCTGAAATGTTGACCATTTTTGAATGTATGTTCACGAGATATTCTTTCAACGCGTTTTCAATCTTATCTGCAGTATATGGCTTCGTGAGCTTGGCCAACGCATCGAGGTAAACGGTATTCTTCATCCTTGTTACTAGTTCATCCATGTCCCTTGATTCGGTTAACATCTGGAGTTCATTCTTTGTTAACATTCTCCCTTTTAATCCATGAGACACGACAGTACCGAAAATTTTTCCTGGCATGCTTACCTTGCTCATTGATTATGGCACATCCTCTGTCAAAGTAATAATTCTGCATCAATTTTAACCTTGCCTGAAGAACTATAAGGTATGATTATGTCATTATGAATAAAAAACGAAGTAACCAGCATGCAACGAAATCAAGCTAAATTTCTATAGTCCTACTGACTGCAAAATTAACATGGGTGTAGAAAAAGAAGAACATGATTTGTAGTTTACAGCACTCATCTCAACTTATATCAATCGATGCTGTAGCCGGTTATAAGATAAAGTTTTTCGAATTCAAAAATTTCGTGATAAATTTTCTATGTATGGACCCAATTCAAAACTAATTATACGGCATAGTAGATGATATTATTAAAAGGAACACAAATTCTCAATTCGTAGCAGAATGTTGATTTTGCCCATCAATTTCGCATATTTCAGATTAAGGTATCAAAAATTTTCATTTATTCATGGCCCAAAAAGCGCTAGATCGGTCAGTTAAACCTTATACTTGCCCAGCTAACTGTCAAAAAAAGTTGAGATAGAGCGAGATAATGGCTGAGCGAATCCCAGGGTAACAAAGTGGGTTGAAAAGCCCATGATGGCCCCTATCACTAAATTATCCGTATGCCAATAAATTCCCAAAAATATTCCCAAAGCAGGAACAGTAAATAACAGCGCAAGAATTACGCTTACACTTACAATCTTGATCATGATATCTGGCGTGACATTTTCCATTTTTTGGCAAGGAAACTGAAACTTTAGACTTGTGCTGGACAATTGACAAAATGCAATCTTTTGAAACCTGATATATGTATTGACGTCTTAAAAATTATGAAAAATTTTCCAATGGTTGTATAATTTAACCGGATATCACTTACATTATGAATTTTGTAATCGCAGAATAAAGAAAAAAATCAGAAAAAGCATTGTTACAAAATTCTAACTTATTCTTCTTGAATATTAATTGTTTGATAACCTAGAAGAGATATCATTGACTCAAAAGACATTAGCCGCGCGTAAATTTATTGCAAGGTATACATGTGAAACATATATCTCGTTAAAATGAAACTCGTTAACTCTAGAACACATATTGTTTATTGTCTTTCATTCAGCCCAAGTCGAAATTTTCTTACCACGGATACATACACTACATTGAAAGTCTTTTAGAGATCTTGTATGCAAAACCCATAGCTACAAAAAGTGTAATGACTCCAGCAGAGATAGTTATTATCAAATTTGTCTTGATAACGTAGTGGAATAAAACAGTACTGACTATCGCCGGCAATGCAATAATAAGAGCTAGAAATGTACCGTTTATGAAAATTTTTGACGTAGAAATTCTTTTATTATCACTTCCAGAATTTGAGTCCAACTTTAACAATAGTATTTCATATCCTATAAAATCCTTCACGATATACCTCAAAACAAGGATGAAATTTGGATTTTTTCTGTGGCGATTTGAACACATTTCAGATTTCAGAGTAAAATCCTTTAGCTGATACTGTTCAGGATATACCCATGGAGAAAAAGTTATCTTTATTCTAATTGAGTATACTATCTGCACGAAATAACCTGAATAATCTTAGCTATGCTGAAATAACTGATTGGTGTATTATTATGATACATTAAATGAACGTAAAAGAAGTTTGTCTACAACTCTGTACCTGTACTTGGTTGGAGATTATGACATGTATTGGTGTTACCCTGTATCTTGTCCATAATTCACAGTATTATCTTGCTCTTATTACTATAGTTGTTTTTTCACCTCTTATTGGATTTCATTTTGCTATATCAAAACTAAGTAACGACGAGTATTGTACTAGTTGTCGGAAATGAAAATAACCATCGATTCCTCTAATTTCTAATTAATCACGCACTTATCACTACTATGTAGTGACCAGAATTCAAATTAGAAAATCAATTCATCAATACTCAAAATTCTTCCGCAATATTTGCATTTTAGGATAATTTTCTCTTTATCAATAACTTCAATTACTGATTTAATATTCTCACCGATAGTTACGCATCTCAAATTGGGGCATTTGAAAATTCCAGTGATAAAATCAGGCAATTGTATTTTTCTTTTTTCAGCTAATTTGTAATCCTTGATGATGTTTATGGTAGCATGTGGCGCTATTAACGACAGTTTATTCGTTTCATCAGTTTCGAGATATCTGTTTTCTACCTTAATAATATCTTTTTTTTCGAACTTATTGCTCGGAACATTCAAAGCAACTGTGATGACATTGCCTTCTCTTCCTGTAATATTTAACGCCCTTAAAACTAAAAACGCCTTACCAGACTCGATATGATCAATTACCGACCCATTTTTGATTCTCCTAACAATTAATTCAATTGAATTAGACAGATTTCTTTACTCCGTTCCATATTATATTGGCTATACTATAAAAATATGAAATTCGCCAATCATGCACTTAGAATGTTAAGGCAGGCAATCAAATAATATTTTGCATCATCATCTTTTTAAATTCGATATCCGACAAACTCTTTTTAGCTTCTAATATCATTGCAGCGTCATTACCAACCACATACCTTTGCTTCGGTTCATCAGTCTTTAAAGCCTGTAGTATCACTTTTGCAACTTCGACAGGAGGTGTAGCGTGTTCTTGCATTAATTCAATATTTTTTTGAATTTTATTTAGGGAATTAGAATATGACGAACTCTTT
>JALYLJ010000180.1 GCA_030774295.1 Thermoproteota archaeon | reverse complement strand
GCGCAATTCATCAGTCATGAATGTATTGTATTTACCTATTTTCGCCCATTGATCTTCACTATGCACTTGTGGCTCACTTAAAATTTCATATCCAAGTGTACTTGGATGTTTGTCAGCAATACTGACTATCTTTTTCAGGAAATCCAATTGCAAAGTCCATCCATCTGATCCATTCACGATCATGGCATTATTCCACCAGTTAGTCCACCAAGTCTGTGCAACGGCCGACTTGGGTGTTCCTCCACTGTCCTGTTCGTAAAGTGCATGGTCAGTGAAAAAATAGGGCGGGAAGCCCGTACCTCTTCCAGCGTTCAACCAAGATGATGTGTGGAATTGATGGTTATCATAAACTACATTTATTCCGTATTTGTCTGCCGTTTTTGCTACATCTTCAATTTCTTTAAGAAAGGCACTTGAGTTTCTTACATATGATTCCCAGTAGAACCTGTAGCGAACATGATCAACAATGTTTGCCTTAGAGAGATCCTTAAAGCTAGTATCATAATAATTATCAGGAAAGGGAAATTTAAAGTCTCTTGACTGCGGCATGCTAGTATAGTATCCACGCATGTTGACACCCAGATGAGTCTTATTGTTGTCCTGTACGATTTGATTATCAACATCAAGGCGCGTCTGATTTGTAGTGACATTGTGCTGTGCATATACGTTGTTTACAGGAACGTTATTAAAAATGTACAAGCTAGTAGTAACCGTAAAACAAAGCACAATTATCGTTAGTATATACTTGTTAATATTAGAGTCATACTTCATAATTATCTAGATCAGAATGTAATCTGATCAACAAGTATTTGGAACGTTCTGAAGATCATTCTTAATTATTGATCCTCAAGCAACTACATATGATGATCATACATTTCTATTTCATGGCATAAGATTAGAAAATATCTTTACGTGGATAATCACATGACAATTACACAAAGCAATCACTTATAAGAAATGAGAGAGAAATTAATTTGGATTGGGTATTGAGATACTAGCTCCCACATCCAACTTTGATATCGAGTCAATATTGTCGGATTTGGAAGTGGGCTATCAAATAATAGGTTCCAGGAGGAATCTCAAAAGAATAAGGAGTGTAGCCGCTATCGATGAAGCTACTCCCTATGATCTTACGTTTTGTTCGGGGTATAATGATAATGCCGCCTCTATTGTATCGAATACCAATGCAGGAATAATTCTGTACAATAGATCAATCGGAACAAGTGTATCTGTCAGACCTGATCAACTTCTAGTTCTAGTTGATAACCCAAGATTGGTGTTTATGCACGTCGCCAATAGATTACATAACATTAAAATAAAACGAAAATCTGGAATATCTCGATTTTCATGTATATCAGATACAGCAAAAATAAATCGCACTTGTGCAGTAGGTAATTTTTCAGTTATAGATGAAGGTTGTGTTGTAGGAAAGAATACAATTATTGGAGATAGAGTTAGTCTTCAGAACTGCGTGATAGGAGACAATTGCATAATTCAATCAGGAGTATCTGTGGGAGAGAATGGATTTGCTTATGAAAGAAATGAATCTCTAGAACTCGAAGCATTTCCTCATTTTGGTAAAGTCATTATCGGTAATAACGTTGAGATAAGTACTAATTGCTCTATTGCACGAGGATCACTAAAGGATACTGTGTTACAAGATGGAACGAAAATTGATGCACTTGTACACGTAGCACATAACGTGAATATAGGTAGGAATTGTAGCCTTACTGCTGGAACTATAATTGGAGGAAGTACAACCATAGGAGATACATGCTGGCTTGGACTCAATTCTACTGTAAAGCACAAACTCCAAATAGGTAACAAAGCAATTATCGGTTCTGGAGCTTCAGTAATTGATAACGTGCCCGATGAAGACATAGTTGCTGGGGTGCCTGCAAGGTCTATAAAGCATAAGGTAAATTCAGACCAGTTATTTCTTATGGCAGGACAAATTAAGGCGTGTAATAAAAATAAAAATACGAAACTCCTGCATTACTAATATAGCCGAAGATGACCGACTTTGTTAATTCACCCCTCTATTCACGCTTAAAGACAATAAGAATCAAATCAATAACGACATGATTTACTTATAGATTGAATGTTGAACTATGAATATACCCGATCGGATTCGTACCGTATTCTTATCTAAAATAGTAATAAAGTTGTTTTTGTTGTAAAACTATACTATTTTGTCAGAATTTCCTAAATATCAATGGACCCTGTACACGATTGTCAAAATTTTCTACACATTCTGTCACTAACATTAATTAAATAAATTAGGTTCCGTAAGAAATATTTTATTCATACATCTATTCTTTTCAGAGAATCGTACTCTCACTAGGTTTGTTTAAAGAATTCCGAACATTACCACATTTGGTATAGTAGCAAATTGGAATTTTTACTTATGGAAGTGGTTAGTTTGTGTTATCTGTTTATATAATGCAAGACATATGGTATCGTAAATGATATTAATTATGGTACTCCTTCTTATATAATATTTAGTTGATATATGTGCATGAGAGATAAAATATCTTGTGCTTCTTGTAAAAGGGAAATTGACGACGACGATGCATGTGTTTCTCTAAGAAAGGAAGATGGAACAAATTATGTTTTTGATAGTTATATATGTGCCGAAATCTTTCAAAAGCTAAATCATGTGAAGCGCAATGTGAGTATTCGAGAGGTAATACCCATGAGGATAACATGATGAGAGATGAAATGTTCCTATTGTAAACATAATTTAGCGTTTGTATCTAAGATGCAAACACTACATCACTTCGAGCTCATGACGTATCGTTGTGTTTATTGCGGAGTAAATTATAAGTACCACAAGTTGGATGATCGTTCTACTCGTATCCACTCAGTTTGAGTAAACAGTGATAAAATCCATTTTAGATTGAATCATATTACAGCAGATAATCTGAGCTTATTTCATCACGTCGTATTATTAAAGATAATTCTCTGTCATCATAATTGTCAACCTGATTTTGCGGAATTACGTATTCATGCGACACCAGTTTTCCCTCTATAATTAATAAGCTATCTTTGTATTCACCTGCAACAAAGCCGAACCTGATACTATCTTTGGTTCGAACGGGATTCCTGTTAGCTATAATCGCGTGCCAATCATTTAAATTGTTTCAACAGAATTACGAACAAAATATGTAATAAAAGATCTAGTTAATAATTATAAAAGCATCTGGTATATAATCAATCTATAATATGTTGTCTAATGACAAGCAATGACCTTCGTATCCAGTAGGTATGAGGTTAGAGCGTACGATATTACTGACATGTCTATTTAAAATGGACTCAGGGTAGCACTAGTTAATTGTGGTTTTACTCGTAAGCAGATTCTTACATACACAACAGATGAATTAGCTTCAATCTTAGAAATTGACCAATATGTCGCCAGTCTAATTCTAGAAGCAGCGATGCAAAGATAATCTCTTCTGAATCATTTATCCTTGCCACACGTTATCCCTTATGTAATCATTAGTTTTTAATAGGGTGTATTTCGAAGCCTACGAAGCGCACTCCCTGTCTTTGAGGTCGAGATTTAATTAATGGATTATTGTCAGAAGTCTAGCGTTTTCTGTTCTTCCTCTGACTACTCTTCTTTTTTGACCTCCTATCGCTAGTTGTCTTCTTACCGCTAGTTGTCTTCTTACCGATTGATTTGCTAGATTTTTTGGAACTATCGAGTGTGGCAATCTTTCTGTGCATCTGTGATACTTGTTTTTTAAGATCTTTGATAGTTGCGTGATGTACTAATAGCAAATCCTTTAGCTCTTTTCGTATATCCAGGATTGCCAAATCTGTCCTCTTTCTAGCATCAGAATGCTTTCTTAACTCACTATGTAATTTTGAAATTGGCTTATTCTCAGGTCCATTTCTAGTAAGACTTTTTCTCATAATGTTTGATTTCTTTGGCTTCTTTGGCTCTGGTTTGACTTTTTGAACTTTTGCCGTGTCCGTACTCTCCATTGTTTCTTCTAATCTTTCTTCTTCATTTTCTGGTTCTAAAACCCTAGTACTGGAATCAATTGGATCATCTTCTTCTGTGATTTCAGATCGCACTTCCTCAGTTAGATTAATTGGTTGATTTTCATTTTCCTGAAAAGTCATACTTATGATGTGTGGAATGACTGCTTAAAAAGTAGATCGCGTTTATATTTTGTCATAGCTGCCAAGATTTACAAAGCCCTTCAATATGTAGTAGACAGACAGAGTTTGGATTTCAAAAATGGAATAGGAGGTATGCCAGTGTATCGCATCCTACCGGCCCCGATTCACTAGTACACCGCTTTAATGGACTGCATCTGAGTGTAGGTCGTCAAGTCGGTTTCTAGATATTATCATTGACTCGAAACTGACATGGAAAACTTTTCTATAAATCTAAGAGACTTCTAAATAAAACAAGACTAAATATAGAGTTATAAAGGTTTCCTGACAAAAAACCTTGCAAAAACTAAAAAGTTAATTTTCCTACAAGTTGAAAAATTACCTAATTGTTAACATTTCATTTTGGCGTGTTTACATTTGCAAGGGTATTCAAATCAAAGTCGAAGGATTCAGTTACTTGATCGAAACTGGAAACGTTAGCAAACATCGCAGTCCAAATGACTTACCAC
>JALYLJ010000179.1 GCA_030774295.1 Thermoproteota archaeon | reverse complement strand
GTGTACTACACCTAGAGATAGCTACATCTCTAATATTGGAAACAGGTTTAGAAATAACAACCACTCAACCTCTTATTAATTATCGAGAGACAATACGTAATACTGCTGGTCCTATTATGAGTAAATCTCCGAATAAGCACAATAAGATTTTCATGAGAGTTGAACCCCTAGGGGAAGAGATAATTGAATTAATAAAGAACGGCCACATTCATGAGGATTTAGAAAGAAAACAGATGGCCAAAATACTTAGGGAAAAGGGATGGAGCGCAGATGAAGCAAAAAATGTTGCTGCTGTGGATATCAGTGGAAACATACTGGTAGACGAAACGAAGGGTGTACAGTTTATTCAGGAATCAATGGATTCTATCAGATCAGGTTTCGACGATGTGATACATTCTGGTCCTATAGCTCATGAAACAGTTCGAGGAGTAAAATTTGTTTTACACCATTTTGTCCCCCATGAAGATCCAGCTCATCGTGGCCTGGCACAATTAATGCCAGCCACAAGACGATCAATGTTAGGATCAATGCTTTTGGCAGATTCGGCATTGTTAGAACCTATACTTGGTATGGAGATAAAATGTCCACAAGAACAAATCGGAACGGTAGCAGGAATCCTATCAGGAAAACGTGGAAAACTATTGAACGTCGAACAAAAGGGAGTAATTAGCATTATACAGGGTGAAGTTCCAGCTTCTGAAACATTCGACTTGTCTGAGGTAATGCGTGGCGGTACGGCTGGCAAGGCTTTGTGGAATACATATTTCAAGACCTGGCAAATTGTACCTCAATCCATTTTCAAAACACTTGTAGATGACATTAGGAAGAGAAAGGGTCTCAATCCAGAACCACCGACGGCTGATGAATTTGTTGATAAGGAATAAAACCTTCCGCTTGTTATATGACGAGAATTATTTCTACCGTGATATGATAATTGCAAAAATGTAACTTTTTTATGTAAAATCCGTAATGTCGGAGTGTAGAATTTATATGCAAGGTTGCAATATAATATAATAATTACAAATAGGTGTGTGTCTGATGTTTAACAAGGAATCGTGCAGGTCGTGTGGTAGAATTTTGTCCCCTGTCTCAAAGTGTAAACTCTGCAAAGAGTATGTATCATGGATTTGTAATTATTGCCAGCAAGTGGAGGACGTAAGTCATATACATGAAAGGGCTCATGAGTCACAAGGAGACACCTATTTGGGTATCAAAGATAGATTGATAACTGCGTAGATTGTGCTTTTAGCAGACTTGACTATGTTCCTGGGCGATATTGAAATAATTAATACTATCTACCTTCATTCTTTTTAGTCCCGTCAAGATTTTTAGTGTTAACAGGACAGCTATCTCTTTCCACCTCCACGTAAATCTTGGATGATGTTTTTACATCGATTACGGATTTGATTCGATCTTCAATTGTATCTATTACTTGTTCTATTTGGTCCGTGGTTATGTTATCTACGATACTTACTTCCATAGCTACAAGCACATCTTTGGGTCCAAAATGCATAGTTCTAAGTGTGATGACCCTGTTCACCTCAGGAATCTTTAGTACGGATTCTATAATTCTAACAAGATCTTTCTTAGACATTGCCTCTCCAATAAGAAGAGCTCGATTTTCTTTTGCTAGAAAGAAGGCAAATAACATTAAAACTCCACCTATTAATATTGAACTTAAGGCATCATAGATCATGTTGTTAGTAACGTCGGATAGATAGATTCCTATTGCGGCTATTGCTATACCAAGTAACGCTGCTGAATCTTCTACAATGACAGTCAAAATTGTAGGGTCTTTACTTTCTTGAAATTCTGTGAATAACTTATGGAGATTAATCTTTTCTCCTCTCGCTTCTATGTTACCCTTAAATAAATTGAAAGCAATTCGTAGGGCGTTACCTTCAAAGACGGCGGAGATTAAAAGTATTACGTAACTGATATTGGTGTTTACAATTTGATGTACTGGATCAAATATGGAAGCAAATCCTTTTTCAAACGACAGAATTCCTGAAATTCCAAATAATAGTGTCGCGACAACGAATGACCAGAAAAATTGTTCTTTTCCATAACCAAACGGATGTCTTTCTGTAGGTACTCTTGAGCTTGTCTTAATTCCGATTAGCAATAAGACTTGGTTAAAAGTATCAGAGAATGAATGGTATGTTTCAGACCACATTGCACTACTGTTAGTCAGTAATGCTGCGATCAGTTTTGCAATCGAGATTCCCAAGTTGCCAAATAGCGCAGCATACACGGCTCTCTTGGAACTTCCGACCAAAAGTTATTCTCCTTTTCTCATATCCTAATATAACAGATTTAGCGAGAAATTATCTCTTTCATAAAAATATTTTGATCAAGTTTGGAAAATTCATTCAAATTTATGTCGTCTCCTTTAGACATTATTTGCTTAATCTTTTCTCCAGCGGCGGGTTCAATCCACCATTTTTCACCAAACCTGTTGATTAGATATCTTTCTAGTTCTGCAGCTCGTATCGCAGCTATCATGTAACTGGGTACATACATTATTGATTCCGGAAGGATATGATGTAGCATCCAATATTCTCCAGGCACTTCAAGGCCCATATACCTTTTGATTAGTTTTTCGTATAAGCTGCTTGTTTCAAAAATTGTAAGGTTTTTGCTCCAGAACTCCATTTTCATCAGGGAATTTGCAGCGTAAAAAACGATGAAGAATAGCTCCATGAATTTGTTTCTCAGTACTATCTCCGTTAATACCTTATCGTTTATGATTCCAATGTCCTTCAAATATAACGGATTTCTTGTTAATCTTTCAATTAGTATTGAGAAAATTTCGGCCACTCCCATTGGAAATTTGTATTTTTCCCAATAGCTAAGTTTCCTATCAATCGAGGCGGCATGTATCGCGTGTCCCGTTTCATGATAACAACTTTCCAAATTAAAGTACGGGCTTTCACTTTTGTATAATACCCGTATGTCATCGGGAATTTTTACAAAGAAGCAAATCGGTGATGGATATTTATTTGGTCGATCAGAGACATCAAACTTAATTCTTGAAAAATCAAACCCAATTGATTCTAGGGTTTTCCTAACTGTACGTACAGGATTAGTTTTGGAAAAATATTTCTCAATATCTAGAAAAATTCTGTTTCGAAAAAAATAAAAATCATCATAGTATTCAGCATCTTTTCCAATTAATTCACTAGCATATCGCAGCTCATTTTTAAACGGTGTTTCTGCACGTTGTCCCAAATCTTTAACTAATTTCTTGAGATCCGATAGGCCTATTTTTTCACTTAATAGATATCCGTCTAGGGGGTTAATTGGTTTTTTGGAAGTCTCATTTACTTTGTCAGAAAAGTTATCATAAATTTCTCTGATTTTTTTAAAACGTAAATTGATGAGTGGAGAAATATATTTTGTCTTTTTGACAAACTCATCAAATACAATTTTTCTCTTGTTGTGATCTTTTTCGTAACTATTGAATTGTCTCCAATTATTCCAGTTCACTTGTTTTCCATTGAATTTGAAATCTTTACTTTTTATCCTAGTTCCTCTCAATTCATGCAATTTTAATTCAAGGGGCTTTGTTTTAGATTCAGATATATTCTCAATTGAGGAAAGGAGCAATGTTTTAGGTTGAGAAAATGTCCTTACAAATATCTCTGAAATGAGTAACTTCATCTTGGCCAAATATTCTATATTTTTCCTATCATAATCATAACCGGCAAATTGTAGATATTGTTCATTCGTTTCGGCAGAGTATAGAGTCTCATCTATCGCACACCATTCTTCTAGATTCAACAAGATAACACTAGGTAAAAAGATATTTAAGTTGCTTAACTGACCGCTAGATAAATCCCCTCCCCTGTTGAGATAGTACTATAAAAAAAATACTATAAGTTGGTGTGGATTTGTTTAGAAAATATTACCAGCAGGTTATTCAAATATGACACTTTGATTTAACGACTAGTGATTTGTCTAGATCCTATGACTAGCTTCACAAACCAGTGGAATAAGGAGGCCAAAAAAGATCCCACAGAAAGAATTAGAGAAAGCCTGAAATCACAAAAACCTCTAAAACCTACTATGGAATCTGCAAAAAATAGAATGGGAATTCAAACTCAAAAACTAGATACACTATTGGAAAAATTAAAATCAAAAGATAGAGCACTTTTTAATCAAATTGTTACACATTTACAAAATCATGATAGCCAACAGAGCAAGATGCTTTCAAATGAACTCTCGCAAGTTCGAAGAACGATAAAGACTATTTCCCAATTAAAAATGTCCCTTGAGCAGGTGCATATGAGACTAGAATCTACCATTGATATTGGCGATGCCCTTACTGCACTAAAACCGGCAGTTGGAACGTTATCAAAAGTAAAAACTGGATTATCTGGACTTATGCCCAACGTCGACGTAGAATTAGGAGAAATTAATGATGTCTTTAGTGATATAATGGTAAATGCTAATAGCACTTCGGATATTGGCTTTGCACTAAATCCATCAGGTGGGGATGTGACTAATATACTTGCAGAAGCAAGCATGGTTGCGGAGCAAAGGGTCACAGACAATTTTCCAGATGTGCCCATGGGGACATACAATCGAAATGCTAGGTCCTCCGTCGGAGAACACACTGAATAATCACTAAACTGTTGTCCAGCAATTGGTATGCATGTATCAAATAGAAAAACGCAATGACAGTGACCAAAACAAAAGTGACTCATGGTAAAGGGTCAATAATAATCTCAACATTTCAATCCAGACAAACTGCAAATAGGATAGCAAAAGCTATGATTTCAAAGAAGCTTTGTGCCTGTGTAAATATCATAAAAATAAATTCTTTCTACTATTGGAAACATAAAATCCAATATGATGATGAGTATCTCTGTTTTTTTAAGACGCTTTCTTCTGCTAAATTGAGTAAAGAGATAAAGAAAATCCATCCCTACGATGTACCCGAAATTGTGGAACTACGATTGGATAACGCCGATAAAGATTACCTGGGATGGTTAACTAATTCTATTTCTTAAGGTCCGACTGCCTGTCTTACCTTATTGCATATCTTAGAAGGCCAACAATGCCTCCTAAAGAAGAGACTCGCAGTCCTATATCGGTAGACGCGTCAACTCCATATATCTTTCCTCCAAAAGTTTCTGTTGAATTTAATAAATCAATGAATTCATCCTCGTTGATCTTCTCTAAGATAGCGTTAGAATAGATTAGACTGTCTATTGACTTGTTAATCACAGCAGATTTAACTTCATTTACACCAATGGCATATTTAGGATCACCTTTGTGAATGAGGTACATTAAATTGTCCAGTAAAGATGATACTATTCCGATTTTACTAGTCTTCAATAACTCTTTTAGTGAGTCAGAACGCAGAGATACAAAAATACCATCTTCGCCTGCAACGTCTATGCCTTCTAAAATGGAAATTTTGTCATTGATTTCCTTGGCAAGATAGTTAAAAAATCTCCTCTTGGTTTCTCCAGGCCCAAATAGGACTATTATTTGCTCTTGTGAGTGTAGATTAGTAACACCCTTAATTCCTGTGAGAATATCATCAAAAAAACTTTCTATGTTTGCGTTTACGGTCCTAGAACCCTGAAACCTTTTTCCACTTTGGCCAGAGTAAATATTGGGTAGGATCTTTACATGAGTCCCAGTTACTAATCCTATGGCTGCTTCCTGAATATCAATTGAAATCAGGATGTAGATAGTGTTACTACCAGAATTTCCTAATATGTCAGTTTGAATTTTTTTCCACTGTTTCTTTTCTAATATGATCATATCGTCAACCTTGATCGATATAGAATGATGAACGCCCTTGGGAACCAACTGATTGTCGCTGTTCAGTATCGTTCCTCCAATTCTTATTCTATCTACTGTTCCATCAAACTTTATGTTATCAATTCTTAGTAATATTCTTATTTTTACTCGCTCACCCTTATCGGGTCTGGAAAATTCAGACTTGTGTTTTATTGATCTAGTAGTATCTGTGATAATGTTGTCATTTAGCTCAATTATCCTTCTTAACGAAAAAAGGTCATCCAGATCTTCTGCAACAATTGCCTTGGATTTGTCAGAATGCTTCGAATCACGAACAATCATCTGTATTATCTTTCACATTGTCTAATTGTTATCTTGCGAATTAGGCTCAGTACTTAATTTTGAGCTATTGTCATTTTGACTTTGTTGTTTTGAAGATTCAAGGTAACTATTTACCCATTCCTGAGTTATTACTCCTGATTCAACCAAATTTACTAAGGCATTGGGAGATGCCTCCCCTGTTACCTTTCCATTTTTCCTTCGGGTCTGTCTCCATTTAAGATGGGTATTTCCGCTCTTTGAGGAATAAATAATGCCGAGCACGTCCTTAGCATTTACAAACGTCATTTCACGAATTTTTTTTAGGGTTACCTTGTCAGCCGCTTCAATATAGATTGCTCCGGGTCCCTCCTCACGCTCAGGAAATATTTCAAAGTCATGCATGTAACTTTCGGTAATAAAGGATCTACATGTACTTATAATGATAAACCTTCTAAAACTCTCTAGTGAGCAAGCGGCTTCTATTAGTACCAATGTGTTGATAGGATTAATTGCTATTGCTATTTATCAAGTTTCTGACAAATAAATTTCAGAAGGTGGAATTTGTTGATATATGAAATCCTTTATTGGCAAGTAAATATCGTTGCAGTCACAAGCGTTTTGCAAAAATTAGGGAGGACAAACTCCTAACTCAAGATCTACTTCATTTTGACTTCAGTAGGGCTATTCCGTCATTGTTTGTCCTTTAGTATTACTTTTATCGACACTTAAAAATTATATTATAAATGAACGCTCAAAAACCTCTTTGAAACTTAATTTTTACTTTGAGCTTGCATCAGACCATAAATAGCTAAAGTATTCTTTGGCAAATCCAGCAAGTCCAATATGAATGGCCCAAATCGCAATCGGTTCCACAGCACCTCTTTCGTTTCTTCCATTTCCAAGGAGAATCATAACCTCATTTATGTCGCCTATCACGCCTCCTCCAAACATGTTGTTCTTTACTCTAACCTCAGCAACTCTTGAAATTGTATGGATCGTTTCTTTACTGGTATTTTCAGAAACAAGCACTGCTATCTTTACTCCTTTCTCAGATAACGTTCTCAAGGTAGCCTGAATGATACCAACAATATTTTCTGCCCCCTGGGGCAACGCAATGAGTAATTCCTTCTTACAATTTTGAATTATTTCTTGTACTTTATTTGCAATATTGAATAGACCCATTACTACCCATATTTCAGGCCTCTCTTTAATCCCTGTTTTTTCATAAATTGGCATAAGTTCTCGTATTATTAACTCATTGTTAGAATCCATCTTTTTCTCAATCAATGTCCTTGTTGCTTCTGTTGCGGTCTGAGGTGAATTTGGAAAGAATTTCTGCGGCCTTGAGCTATTAGATTCAATCCAGCCTCTCTCTTCTAATGAATTTAAAACTTCGTATATCTTTGAATATGGGACGCTGGATTTTTTGCTTAGCTCTGAAGCTGGCATCGACCCATTCTCAAGCAATGAAATGTAGACTTTTATTTCATAACTCCCCAAACCTACCTCTTCCATCGCTTTTTTGGTCTTATCAGATAAACTCATAATAATAGTTGAACTGGATTACAGAAACATACTATATATTTTAAATGTAATTTGCCGTGCATATATAAGCAAACTATTCACCCTATTATTAGTTACATTATACTTATATAGGAAAAATACAAAATCGACATGAAACCTAGGTGAAATTAAGTGGAATTAATACAAATATCTAACCGTACAGTAAGTAAAGTTAATACAGACAAGAGAACCATACGATTTACTCAGAGCATTTGCCCGGATTGCAATATGATTCTTGATGCGGAAGTTTTTGAAAGAGAAGGTAAAGTCTTTATGACAAAAACTTGTCCGACACACGGAGAATGTGAGGAGCTATACTTTGGTTCATACAAGATGTATAATAAATTTAGCACATATTGGATGGATGGTAAAGGAGCACATGCGCCAAATGTAATGGTGGACAAGTGTGCATGCCCGACTAATTGTGGATTATGTACAAACCATTTGTCACACTCTGGCCTTGCTAATATGATAGTTACAAATAGATGCGATCTTACATGCTGGTATTGTTTCTTCTATGTCAAAAAGGGCTTAGAAGGTGCTTATTTGTATGAGCCTACACATCAGCAAGTTCGAGCCATGATGAAAACCCTAAAGGCAGAAAAACCAATTGCTGGAAATTCAATCCAAATCACTGGCGGTGAACCCATGCTAAGGGATGATATCAGTGATATCATTAGAATTATGAAAGAAGAGGGCGTGGACCATGTACAAATGAATACAAATGGTATTAAATTGGCGCTTTCACCAGAAACAATGCGCCAAGTAAGAAATGCTGGTGTAAGTAATCTCTATTTGTCATTTGATGGAGTAACTCCAAGAACTAATCCGAAGAATCATTGGGAAGTTCCTTATGCCTTGGAATCTGCAAGAAAATGCGGAACCACTGTAGTGTTTGTACCTACTGTAATAAAGTCCATTAATGACCATGAACTAGGTCCAATTATTCGATATGCCCAAAAACATCTTGATGTAGTTCACGCAGTAAACTTCCAACCCGTTTCATTAACCGGTAGAATGGGCAAAAAAGAGCGAGAAAAATATAGAATTACCATTCCAGACTGTATAGAAAGAATCCAAGAACAAACAAATGGTGAAGTATCAATGGATGATTGGTTCCCTGTTCCATCATGTATGCCATTGACAAATGTTATTGAGGCATTTAGCAAAAAGCCAAAATACGAACTTTCGATTCACTTTGCTTGTGGTGCTGGAACGTATGTATTTGAGGATACTCAAACCAAGAAGTTAATTCCACTTACGTCATTTGTTGATCTCAAAGGAGTCTTGGAATACTTCGAAGAAAAAGCTGACGAAATAAAATCAGGTGCAAATAGATACTGGTCAATGTTACAGGTAATCAGGAAACTAAATCAATTTGTAGACAGAGAAAAACAACCTCACGGATTGAATCTTGCAAAGATGTTCTCGAGCATATTGCTGAAGCGTAATTTTGACTCAGTAGGTTCATGGCATGTTCGTTCGCTCTTCTTGGGAATGATGCACTTCCAAGATAAATATAACGAAGATCTTGAGAGACTGCAGAGATGCGATATTCATTATTTGACTCCTGATTTGCGAATTATTCCATTCTGTGCATTTAACGTAATTCCAGAATGGTATAGGGATAGAATACAAAAGAAATTCAGCATTCCGGTTGAAGAATGGGAAAAAGCTCATGGACAAACACTTGAAGCAGGTTTGTATCGTGGTATTATGAGAAGGGGTAAACCTGAAGCCCAAATGGGATGTGCAATGTCAGAAATGCACAAGGCAGCTGCAGAATCTATGGAAAATGACGAGCACAAGGCCGTTGAATTAAGAAACGGAATGGCCGGCGCCTAAACTATCTCACCTAAATTAATTTCTTCTAAATTTTTTAATTTTTATGTCTGTTTATTTCGCATCAGCTAGAGTTCGCTATAATTGTTCACTCGCATATTTATTGAACTTTGACTAATCGTATTAATAAATGAAGGAAGTAGAGCTAAAGAAAATGTTAGTTAGTACACTAGAATCGGATGCATTTTAGACCAGCTGAGTCCACGAGAAAATATTTGCAATATACGGATATTCAAATCTGACGGTGAAGCCCTCTTAACAATTCAAGAAAAAGCTAATTAGTTTATTTCAATATTTAGAATCCTAATTTTGTAACGATATGGTTGTGGGTACCGACGGATCCAGAGATAGTAATATACACTATTAGTATCAATAGCTGATCATCATGAATAACAAGGATATCTAAAACGTAAATATCGACTTACGTCTGATCCACAGATTTGGATTTTATAATTGAGATCGTATTGTTATGAACAAATAACATTACCTAATGCAAATTAGAGATTGTATGAAGCAAGCTTTTCTGTTCCAACATCTCCAGTTACTAAAATATGATAAAGCCATTTAGTTCAATGAATCCTTCTACTACATGGGACCAAGCAGATATGGACCCTCTATATGTTACCAATTTTATTCGCTTACAGTCGGAGCTAACTAAAACTTCTACTATTGCTGCTATACAATTGAGCTGGACAATATGAAATGAGTTCTTCTATTCTAGTTCAATCGTTACTCTACAGCCTAGGTGGCCAATGCATCTACTACAGCCCATCATACTGTAGTATTCATATACTCCAGAACCTTTTGGTCAATTCATGTGCTAGCCCAGCATAGTTCAATCGTAGGAGACGTTTTGAATCTCCCAAATCGCTCTTATATCCATACAATCCCGCAAGCATGGCAGTTACTCGATCTTCCTCTGAGTTAAGATTCTTCCAGCTCGGACAAAGATGGAAGTCAGAGAAGAATTCATACCAATATGTCACTGCGCCCTCTCCGCATCCGTTTTACACTCGAACTCAATAGGCGATCTTAATGACTTTTCAACACGATCATACACTTTAGCCGCCGCATTCAGTGTTTCAGGTGTAGTCGAACCCAAGTACTGAGTTTGCAAATCGGTCCACCTGGAAAGCCAACCTGTACGATTATCATGGGTTGATACGGAAGCATTACGGTTCCAACGCTGGGCCCGGGCAATGGCAACTCGGATGATCGGTTGCCAATCGCTAGGACAATCTTCAAGAGTATCTACAGGTGCCATGCTGATAACAGGTCTACCGGATCCTAGTTCGCGAACAAGCAATCCAAACGAATCCGCATTGGTGAGAGCCTCAGTTGTAGTTAGTATATCATATACTCTATCACTCTGATATCCTCGGTCTGTTATGTGTATACCATCGACTAAGGCGTGCGCCATTTCATGAATGATGGCTGCTGACTGCTATGTGGATGATGCTCCGAAAAACGAGGGGCAAAACTGTAAGATGCCTAATTTTTGAGGAACAATACCTAAAGAGGATTAAATCCAATTACGATATACCAGAGAAAATTGAGATAATAACCAAAACCGAAAAAGTTACACTAGTTACACCAGTTACACTTTCAACAGGCATTCTGCCATTTTATAGTGACATTGTGAATGCAAAAATTGCAGCAATATCACAAAATTTATTTGAAAATTCTAGTAAAATTGATGATAATTACGCAAATAAGGTCGATGATAGCAGTCCAAAATAGATGCTAACCACTCCAGGAACCGTAACTAGTGTAACTACTGTAACCAGAACCAAAATTGACGACTCTATTGGCTCTAGCTATGATTGGTATGGGTACATAAAACGAAGTTTATGGCTAATATCCATAAGAATGGATGTGTTTTATATAGAAACATTTCTGAAAAGCCGTCTTATCCTTTGGTAATCTGAGTGGTCAAACGAGATATGACGGTTTTTGGTAACAGGTATTAGTTATGACGGTTTTTGAGTGAAAATACATATTTGACGCTGAAATTTGCAAATATTGTGTTGCTGATACCTGACAGTCTAAAGGGTCAGTGGAAGCAGATTCCATTCTAGAAGTGTTCAGCCAAACTACTGGTAAAATCTTTAGTAAAAACGTAGTAGTTTTTTGTAGAGCAGCTCGCCATTTCCCGCTTCAGACGATATCGAATTTAATTTGCCGCTAAGGGATTTTGTAATATACCCTGTAGGGTCTTCAGTTCACTACCTGATGTTCTCCCAGTATAATCATATTCAATCCACCAGTAAATAATTGCGTTTTTAAACTCTGGAACCAAAAACCACGCGAAGAGACCCGCTATAATAACTACAAGT
>JALYLJ010000178.1 GCA_030774295.1 Thermoproteota archaeon | reverse complement strand
CTCCAAATCTTCTCCATTTATTAATATACTGGATATTGATATTAATTTAATAGATGATACCATACGTATTATAGACAATTTTAAGAAAGAGTTTCTTACAGACCCACATGAGAAGTCGAGTTAGACCGCAGAACCACATGAAAAGCCGGATATTTCGCTTATTTAGGACCGTTTTTATTGAGTATAAACTAAATTATTCTCGTGTATTATACGGAGATAATTTGGATGATAAAACCTTGGTGGAGAGGGAAGCTAAATACCAAGTAATAGAACTCTATTCTATGCAAGGTTCAAATCCCGATGAACCCTAGACATTTCAAAAACGTCGAAGAGTACTAGTTAATTTTACATCCAAAATCCCATTTTTGGAACCGATAGCATCACGGGTACCGACACCCAGAAATGTAGATACTAGAATTAGTAACTCCGCAATATAAGTGCTATCTAATCATATCAGGTAATATAATGACGCCATAAAAGCAGCGATTACAAAAATTAAGTAACCAAATCCAACAGCCATTATTAATATAGATGTTCTCTTAAGTTGTTCTGTATACATACTCGTCAGGTTTGTCAGGATTGCTAGAACTGCTGATGTTGTGAAAGGCGCTATTATTGCCAATGTAATCATTAATCTGGTAAGATTCTCTTCTTTCTGAGCATTAATAGATGAATCGAATCCTATTGAGAGTGTAAGAAGTATCATAACACCTATAATTACAGTTGCGTCAACTTGAATGATGTCTTTATCTTCCAGCGTCAATAAAACCAATGAATATTATTCGAGCATGATTAAAATCTTTCCATATCATAAACAACCGACGGCTTCGTACCTATCAATTGATTATCTTGGCAAACATGGTCTTTGGTCACAGGAAAGGAAGGGAAAGCATTTTCAAACTATTATATGCGATACAAGACATTATACTTTAATGGTAATATTAGATATATCTGAAACATGGAATAATGACCATAACCCGACTTTCAGAGAGTCATATCTAGAAGATGATAATGGTAAAATACTTGTCAGTGGTAACGCTCCATACGAGATAAAAGGTAATGGTAACTGTATAATTATTGGACATGAAGATGCATTGGGAGCTTCCAAGAATTTTGGAGATGGGCATTGATGAAACACAAAACCGGAACACGTAAACAATGGCTTGCAGTGCGGCTCAAGCTTCTAGAGGCCGAAAAAGAGCTCACGCGGCGAAGCGACGATGTTGCCCGACAACGGCAAAAACTGCCGTGGGTTCGAATCGACAAAGAATATCGATTTGAGACCGAGAGGGGCAACGCTTCTTTGGCAGACCTCTTTGGAGGGCGCTCACAGCTCCTCGTGTATCATTTCATGTTCGGGCCAGACTATACGGCGGGATGTCCGGCCTGCTCGGCCATCGCCGACGGCTTCGAGGGCATTGCAGTCCACTTGGCCAACCACGACGTTGCACTTTCAGCTGTGTCACGAGCGCCTCTCGCAAAACTACAGGCGTACAAGCGCCGGATGGGTTGGACGTTCCCTTGGGCATCGTCGCTTGGCAGCGACTTTAACTTTGACTTCAACGTCTGGTTCAGTGAGGAACAACAGCGCAAGGGAGGCATTGAATACAACTACCGGCGCGAGGCGCCGACCCATGAGCCTCTCGCAGGTAAGGCTGCTAGAAAGTGGCAGTCACGCGACGACCAAGGTCCAGTCGCGGATGTCGCGGCCATGACCGGAACCGACGTGGCCACTTACACCCGCGAGAGACCTGGCATGAGTGCGTTCGTGCTCGAGGACGGTGTTGTGTATCACACCTATTCCACATATGCACGCGGACTCGACGGGCTCTGGGGAATGTACCAATGGCTCGACCGCGCTCCCAAGGGACGCAACGAAACAGGATTCTGGTTTCGCCGCCACGACGAGTACGACAAGAGCTGAGAGAAATCGTGGATCGTGATGGCTCCCATTCTCCTTGTGGACCAAAAGGATACCAAAAGATGGAGTACCATACTATATCTTGCTTTTCATCAGCTTTACCAAAATCAATAGCATTTTACCTGAAATTATTTTAGGCGATCGAAAGTGGGCTAAATTTAGAGTCAAATTTGATTCACAAAGGACCAGCCTCATGATACAATAACCTCGTTATCTTTCATAATCTTAACGAGGTTACTAAAACCAAAAAGCTAAAATCAATAGTTTGAATTAGAAGCCTACCACATACAAGGTTTCAAATCCCGATCTTTTGCAATAGATGAGAAACTGGTTGAACTCTAAATCATGACGTGCAACAAATATCCTTACTTTCACATTTGCAATTTGCAGGTTCTTTTAGACAAATCGGACAAATTATAGTACCGCATCCTACGCAGGTATTATCTGCTTTATTACAGGCCCAATGACTACATGTATTGTTGTTCAATTTTGCTTTCATTATTCTCCCGCATGATATAAAGTCCTTGAGCGATTTTTTGGATTTGTCGGGCACCACAATCCATTTCTAAACCATATAGTGTCCATAATAAGAGCATGGAAGCAGAGTTGTACATCCCTTAACTGAAGTAATCGAAGATTAAATATCAGAAAATCCAAAATTATTATACGACTTCGAATAAAATGATGCTGAACCACACCCAAAATCAAGAGTACGATGAAAGTATATTCTTAATTTGCGATGAATGTCTTTGGAATGCAACTTGTCTGAATAAATCATGGCTGCAAAAAGTCCTTGGAACTAATTATTTGTGCCCAGTCTGCCAACAGGACCATTTGTCCAGTTTTCCTCTAAAAAAATGTGATATATTAAAAGTTGGTGATTCAAATAATTATATACATTTGGCTTTGACCGGTTTCTAACTTTTGATACTAATTTAATTTAAATTTTTAGGGCCCAATATAGGCAGACTGTTGAGTCTAATCTACCAGACATTAGAACAAGCGCTTTTTTGTCATCGGCTATTAGATTCTAATCAGGCGGAACATCTACTTCATTTTGCCCGTTTAGCATCTTATCATATGATAAACTCTCGTAATATCTTTCATAAAACGACACGTGGTTGGACTCTAAATTCATTAAAAATTCGTGAACTCTCTGAGCGGCTTTGCGTCCCTTTTCCATAGCTTTGACTATTAATGTTTCTCCACTGGTAACATCTCCTGCAGCGAAGACTCTATCGATCGAGGTTTTGAAATCATTGGATATTGCAATTGTTTGTTCTGCCCATTACAGAAATAATCAATCCCAAAACATGAAATTAACAAGCTTTGCCTGAAACTTGAATTTCATGAATTAAAGGAAAACTAATGCTTACTAGTTAATTATTACACCCAGAAGCCCGGTTTAAAGCCGTTAGCTGCGTGGATACCGTTGACTAGAATTATTTTCCATCGAGCTGGGGAAGAAACCTATAGAAATAATCTCAATTTCAAAGAGCTGCCAAACTCTTTTATCAACTGTAGTGCCAAGCTGTATTTTACAGTTGAGAACAGAAAGAAGAAATATTGACAAGCTGGCAAAGTTACTCGAAGTACTGGATGAATATTTGAAAGAAGAAAATTGCAAGCGTACACCAGCACTACTTTTAAATGATTTTGAAACTTGGGAATAACGGCCCCCTAATTCGTAGAAAATTATTAAAAAGATAACGCATAATAGGTGAACAAAAATGAAAGAAATTCGTCTTAAACTTAGTTCAAAGGATAAAGAGAACATCGACAGGCTGAAGGAAAAATACGGATTCAAAACTACAGAAGATCTGTTTAGATTCCTTGTAACTATATTTGCGCAGCACTATGTGGAGTTTTTATGGGGAGTAAATGAGGCTGAAAAAAATAGCAGGGATGATTTTGAGTTTTATAAAAAATAAAATAAAATACTAAAAAGTAAATATCATGAGAAAAAAGCTAGAATTGGGCAAACCGATAGTGTCATACGCATCGACGTCTGACCTCTACAAATGTATCAATTTGTTATTGCGTCATTATGTTTCAGGCTGCTATATGTTTGAGGTTGATATTGTCAAAAACATATTGAAAAAGGAGATCACTTGCAGAAAAAATAAATAATATGAAAGCTAACATTTAACATGAGTCAAGTAAAAATTCCAAGAGGTTATCATTCAATAACTCCTTACATCACAGTGAAAGGCGGAGAGGCCGCTATAGAATTTTATAAAAAAGCTTTTGGTGCCGAAGAACGTGGCCACATGAAAACCCCAGATGGTAAGACCGCACACGCTGAATTAAAGATTGGTGATTCTGTCTTCATGTTATCTGACGAATTTCCAGAGATGAAAAATCTCTCACCAAAGTCGATTGGTGGGAGCCCCGTTTCATTGTATATGTATGTAGAAGATGTTGATGCGACGTTTGAAAAAGCAATATCTGCTGGCGCGAAGGTTTTAGATCAGGTTACAGATCAATTTTGGGGTGATCGTCATGGTCGACTGGAAGACCCCTTCGGTCACCAGTGGAATATAGCCACCCACATAAAAGACCTTTCAGAAGAAGAAATGAAAAAAGCTGCAGAAGAGGCATTCTCCAGAATGTCAAAATAAACTTTAATCTGAAGTATGAAATTTTGAATATATATTTACTTACTCATGCTACAAGCTAGACCAATACTAATTGTAATATCAATCCTGATAACCTGATGCAAGTCAAACAATTATCTTATTTTGTCTACTCGTAAAGTATTGAACCGTTATAAAGTTCAAGATAGCACTATCAGCAGAATGATTAAATTAAATTTTTAGTTTTTGCCTTTACCAATATAGAATTACATAATAAAAATACTCACTCATTCTCATTTTCTGTTTCAAGATGTTTATTTAGTTGCAATCTCTACTTTGCCCTTTTCAAATGTTCTTGTTTCATCTGGTGCTTTGCAAGTATAATAGTTAATGCAAGACTTTTTGCCAATTAACAATAACTAACCATAAAACGTTAATAGGATTTTCGTATTTAATGTGGTAGAAGAACTAAATTACCTTTAAACAAAATAAATTTTTCCTACAATAGAGAAGCTTCGTGTAGGTCATCCAATAATGGAGTTAACGCTACAAGGATTTGCTTTTCTCCAAGTGTTACTTTTGAGTCGATTTCAAGAGCAATTGAAAGCATATCCCTGTCCTCTCTTGAAGTAAATACCGCATTTCCAGTTATCGCAAATTTACTACTATTTCTCAGTAACCATTCCTTCCATAATTTGGTTCGTCCTAGATTTTGTTCCAGGGCTGCAATGGTATAACCCAGGTCTATTCCTTCCTCTTTATCAAGCAGATTCAATTTTATCATCGGAAAGAGAATATTTCCGCCTCTAACATTTTGATGTGTTTGGTTAAGTTTTTCAATAATTTCATCTTCGCTCTCATTAGTTTCTATTAACTCATAGTTTGGATAGAAATAGGCAGCCAGATTTCTATTCCGATCATAAATCTTGTAAATCGTATCTTCATATTCTAGATTCCATCTAGATTTCTTGTTATTGCTCCCAAACATCGAACTACTAGTAAATTGATAGAATATATCTAAATTGGTATAGCATAGTACATCAATCCTTGGTATTTAGAGCATGCCTAAATCAAAATCCTTTTTTAGAATCGATGGCAGTGTGGCATTATGGATTTCAAATGGTCATGGGGTTGCATACTCACTTTCTCTGAAATTATCCCCGTAAAAAATGCTAATATGCCATAATATTTTGCGTTTTGGTGGACGTAATTTGGACATAAATTGGATAAATCTTTTTAAAAGTAATTTTTGTAATTTAAGTGAAAATAATTATGAAGAGAAATATTAGAAGTATACTTGGCCTTATGGTTATTGTGGCCTTGTTGCCTTCACTGATGATGGTAACGAGATCGCAGACAACTTTTGCAGCATCATCTGATCCTCAAGCATTTATGAATATGACAGAGGAACAAAGGGTTCGGGCGGCTAGGAATATGACTCAAAACGAAAAGGAGATGATAATGAATGAGTTTTCGAAACAGAATGCCACAGTTAATGAAAATATGAATGAGACTACGGTGACCAACAATTCGATGGCCCTAATGGGCAATTTCATTGATGCAGGAGATGGATTTCACAAAGCCGAAGGTATTGCCAAGGTAATCAACCTTGCGGATGGTAGAACTTTCCTAAGGCTGGAAAATCTAAAGACTACTAATGGACCAGATCTATATGTTTACCTATCTGTAGGTAAGGACGCGTCGGATATTGTGAATCTTGGGAGGTTAAAAGGGAATATCGGAAACCAGAATTATGAAATTCCAGCCGGAACAGATCTATCAAAATACAATACAGTCCTTATATGGTGCAAAGCCTTTTCGACCCTGTTTAGTAGCGCAAAACTCTCAAGTTAATAATAAGAGGTACTAGCATTTATGAAAAAAAGGACAATTATTATTTTAGTCATAATAGCTATAGTCGCAATTTCTATTGCATTGTATACAATTCTTCCACTCTTTAATAACACAGTGGTAGATGAACCATTGCCTACAGCATCGGGTATGACTTTAACTGGGTTTGCGATTGAGAAATTCGTCGAACAGAAAGGTTAATCAGAATCAGATTCAAAGAGAATCGAAATTCATATATTCTTTTTTGGGTAACATATAAGCTTAAAGAGGTAGGACAACAAAAACATGAATGAAAACATTATAATATTTGATAAAATCAAAGAACTTCGGAAAGTTTGCAAAATAGTTTCAACACTAAAATCACAACTAATTGAAGAGTTACCACACTATGGTCACAATGCGCTTTTTTTGAATGATGATCAAATAACTACTGGTATGTTAAACAATATAACAGAAATTACAATACACTTGATTACTGGACAACTTCTTTACTTCCATAACGAACAGTCATCATTTGTAGACTTGACTGAACATAATCTAGTGGAAAAATTGGAGCGAATTGTTACCAAATATGAACTTGATATGCCACAAACTGAAGCTCTGACAAGCTTGCGTGGTGAGGATTTATCTTACTATCTCTCATTTGCAAAAAAGGCTAACAAAAGTCTCAAACTGTTTCGAATGAAATTAACGGGGCGTTTGACCCATGTGCATTTGTGGTCAGATGGATTTGATTTCTCATTAGAGTGGTTTACAAATAAAAGGGATCAACAGATAGGCATTGGTATCTCTCCTGGAGAGAATCAATACGAAACACCTTATCTTTACGTAAATCCTTATCCGTTTGATGAAAAAATGCTAAAACAACAATTGTTCATAGGACAATGGCATACGTCTCGTTGGAATGGAATTAAAGTAGAATGGGAAGAGCTTCAAAACAAAACTATCCAAGAAATCTCTGATTATATTTATTACTTGTTTCTAATTGCTCAACGCAATTTTGAGTAAAGAAAAATGACTAGTTTATTTGTAATGCAGTTATATTTTCGAACAAAATCTAATATTAATTTCAAACCACAGAACAAGTTCTCTTCATAAAGAAACTAGAAATCATGATTTTGTTAAATAAAAATCAAAGTCAAGCTGACCTTTCGAAGAATAAGGATTGAGTCCTCGTAACTTTTTTCATTAAATCTGGAATTTAACAAGAACAAAATAATATCGTTAGCAGTAAACTCATACATTATTCCATCTTTTGTACTAATTAACTTAAATCTCCAGAAACATGATATAGTGTAATTGAATTGAATTGAACGGTGCTAGTGAAATAAAGATACAAGAGTTAAAAGAACGTGTTCACCAGGATGCTGGGAGAGCAGATGAAAACTATAGGATAGGTGTAGAGATAGAAGGATGTTTACTTGACAACAAGTCTATCCCAGTCAATGCAGAGCCATTAATAAAAGAGCTCGAAGGTAGTATTTATGAGATAGACTACGAGTATGGTCGCTGTCAATTTGAATACAAGACGTTTCCTGTGGGTATGGACAACCTTGACTATCTTAATATTGTATTTGAAAATTTTATGGAAAATCTGGATAAATCCATAAAAAAAGTGTATAAAGAGAAAGAAGTCATTCCAGTCTTTCTTGGTGCCAACCCCTCACCTGAAATAATGAAAGAAGGTATGATAACAGATAACCCACGATATAACAAGATGGCATCGTGGCAGAACAATCTTCCAAATGTTGAAATTGACGGTAACAAATTTAACGCTGCTCATGTAGCCACTGCAATTCAGGGATATCATCTTCATCTACAAGGAAAAAACCCAAAAAATACTGTAATTATGTTCAACCATATTCTAAACATAATACCGTCCGCAATCGTACTAGGTGCGAACAGTAGACTGTTTGCCGGCAGGGTATATTCTCTTCATGAACCAAGAATTCATCTGTATGATCAATCAGAACAACAGAATTCAGGATTCCCTGCAGTTCCTAGATACTTGGACGGTGTTGAAAACTACATCGACTATATTGCATCACGTGAACAAAATACCATAAAAGATTATTTCACACTTGAGAAAGAAAGACATGACGATGCGCGAATCCGCATCGGTAACGATTCGTATCGAGTAGAAACCAGAATCATGTCTGTTCAGCCCACTCCAAAAAGCTTACTGGCAATGGTTGAGTTTTTTATTGGTTATTTGAGTAGGGCCATTCATGAAGAAAGGGAATTAAGACCGCTTCCTACATTGAGGGAAGAGAGGATGGCAACTGTTCGATATGGTTTTAATGCCAAAACTCATTTCAACATTATAGATATTGTAAGAAGTCAACTTAATTTTGCACGAAAAGGTTTGTCTGACTTGGGTATCAATGTAGGATTCCTTGACATACTCGATAAAAGGTTAGAAAATAGAGTTTCCCCAGGAGAGTACGTAGCTAATATATGGAGCAAAAAATTCAACGGGTCAGTTAACCAAACTGTATACGAAATCATATCTGATATCTGGCAGAGGACTAAGGAAAATCAACCTATCACCTGACATTAATAATAATTCATTTGTTGATAAATCTGTGGTTGATGTATAGTAAGCAGGAAAAATTAACAGGTATTTAATCGCAGTCCTTTACGTGAAATTCTTATTCTCTTAGCTTTGATATGACGTCCCTGATGGATGCGCCCTGCTAAAAAATGAAATAAAGTTTGCACAAATATTGTGGATATTAGCTAGATGGGATTTAAAATCTGACTTTGGGGAACTTCATCAAGAAGAACTAGTAGATCTCTTAACCTTACAGTCTTTATTTGTAAACTCACGACATTTGTCACTGTGTCGCCACTGTCCATTGTTAAAATATTCCAAATGTCTCGTGTTATCAGGTTTTGTAGCTACGCGTTCTTGACCATTCTTTGCAGCCGTTGGCTTTGGCATCATTTCAACTCCTCTTCTCATAATAATTCAATAGTACTGTTGGACCATAAAAACTTGGCCAAATAGGGTCTTTCTGTTTTTTGGTCCATCCAGATCATAAACCGAAAATATTAGGAAAATGAAATATTATTATTAATTGGTAGTTACGACACTACACATT
>JALYLJ010000177.1 GCA_030774295.1 Thermoproteota archaeon | reverse complement strand
TCACTTTGTTCTATTGGATGCTTTGTTTTAATTAGATAATAGATAAACTTCGATGCAGGACTTCCACCTATTTCCTTTTGTGAGAAGGTCATCCCAAAAGATGATTTGGAAAGAAATCCACGCCGCTGAGATTCTACTGAAGCAACATTTTCAATTGTGATTTCAGCAAGGTTCACTCTTTGACCAAATTCTGCTATCAATGCAGATTGTTGCGATGCTAATGGCGCTTCAAAAATAAAAGTATTGGGCGGATATTTTGCAGTAAGAGCTGCAACATAATTCCAAATGATGGAACCGTTTTGATCATAAATACCAACATTGATACCCTCGTTGGCCTCAAGGATAACTTTTTTTGAACCCAGCTTTATTGCATCATCAATCTTCAAAAGTGTGGTATCAATACCAATCTGATGTCTGGGATCTTTTTTACCTATCTTCCAGTTAAGTTTTAAGTCTGCAGAAAGTATGGAATCAAATATTCTTTTCTTTTTATCAATATCTAAATCAATACTGTTTTCACCAATTTCAATTATGTCAAAGCCGATTCTGCTACATTCTGTTATGAACTTGTCAAGGGAATTTTCTGATATTGCATACTCTGTGAGCGTACTGCCGGTGGATACGTCTATGTCAAACTCATGGTAGTAAGATATTCTCTTCTGAAGAAGATTATCAGTTATTAACAAAGGATAAGTATTGTAAATCTTGATTTGATCAATGAATGTCGATAGGATCTCAAAGTTCTCTCTATCAAAGGATTCGAGTTTGTCCACTGTGAGCGTTAATCCTTCCTGACGTGGATTCTTATTATCTACCCTGTCTTTGACCAGATCATCAAGCATACGATGTCTATACAAATTTGCTTATATTGAATTTGCGATATGTAAAGCTACGAGTCGAACCAGACCTTATCTCTTGCCCATTTGTTTTCGTATTCGATATTCCTGATTGCATTTAGATGAACCAAAACGTATGAGGATGTCAGTTGCAACTTAATTCAAATTCCCCGTGGCTTGTGTTCCTAGAACAGGAATAAGTGTAATTAGAATAATGATAATAATAATAAGTATATTCTTGAGTTTTCAAACACAATAAGGGTTGTCAGACAATTGCAGCATGTATGAGAATGGATATAATAATATATTCTAATTCGATGGCCTATTAATTCATCTATCTTGATTTTTATTGACGAAGTTCGCAAATAAGGCAGAACTGACTATAACGTAGTGAAATTTTTATTGTACCGTGATGATAATTACTCATGAAATTTTTAGTAAGGGCGCAAATTTCCACCGACGCTGGGAATAGAATGATAAAGAATCCAAAATTCATGCAAAATCTTGAAGATTACATCAAGAAAGTAAACGCCGAGGCTTCCTATTTTTTTGAAGCTGGAGGAGATAGAACCTTTGCCTTTATAGTCAATTTGGAAAGTTCTGATATGATACCATCAGTATCTGAACCATTATTTCAGGATTTTGGAGCCAAGGTTGAATTTCATCCTGTAATGGTATTAGAGGATCTAAAAAAAGCGCTGGAACATATGGGTTAGAGTCAAAAGATAGCATTTATCAAGTCTATTCAAAGTACCACTAATGACGACTATAGTAAAACAAAGAGCATCTTCATTCATTTTTAGTAGGAGATAAATCCCGGTACTAGTATTGGTATCAGATCAGTCACCACCATAAGTCAATTCTATGAATTTTTCCCTCAACTGGCTTTCAAGAGATGGAAAGTTGTTACTTGCGGCAAGAATTCTGAGGACATTTGGCTATGGATTCCTTAGTGTTATTATTGCCATTTATCTAAGGTTTTTGGGTTTTGATGACGTGCATATAGGTCTCCTTTTAGGCTCGACTCTTGTGAACAGTGTAGTTTTTACATTATTTGCTAGCTTTTATGCAGATAGAATTGGGAGAAGGAAACTTCTGATTATTTATGCTTCATTAATGTCTGTTTCGGGAGTAATATTCGCATTCACAGATAATTATTTCTTGTTAATATTTGCTGCATTCATAGGAACTATAAATGTGACTGGATCAGAGACCGGAGCATTTCTAACAATAGAACAAGCTATTTTACCACAAACAATTAAGGATAAGAAAAAGATGAATACAGTGTTTGCCCTGTACAATATGTTAGGAATGTTTGCAATGTCTGGGGGTATCTTACTTTCGGGCTTACCATCACTTCTGCAAGCACAATATTCTACACTAAATGAAGCTGAATCTATCAAAGTACTATTCGGCTTGTACAGTATCGTTGGCCTTGTTGTTATGATTATTTACATTATGGTTTCAGGTGAAATTGAAATAAAGGCAAGTATCAAGAGAACTGTAAAGCAAACGCTGTCTCCAAAATCAAAACGGATTGTTGGTAAACTTTCTGGACTGTTTGCAGTTGATTCCTTCGCAGGTGGTTTCGTAATCCAAAGTGTTGTATCCCTTTGGTTCTTTACTAGATTTGGAGCTGATCTTACGATCTTGTCCTATATTTTTTCGGCAGCAGGTATACTAACGGCTTTTTCTTACATTGCAGCAGCAAAGATTGCTGATAGAATAGGCCTTGTAAATACAATGGTATTTACACATATTCCGGCTAATATTTTGCTTATCTTGGTAGCTTTTGCACCGACTTTACAACTGGCTATAATATTCTATTTGGTTAGGATGTCTTTATCTCAGATGGATGTTCCGACTAGACAATCGTATATTGTTTCTATTGTCAGTGAGGATGAGAGAATTGCCGCCTCAGGACTGACAAACGTCTCAAGAAATATTGCACAAACGGTATCTCCATCAGTAATAGGATATATCTTTCAGTCCTTTTTATCACTCGCAGGACCATTTGTGCTAGGTGGTGTCATCAAGATTATCTATGATTTGGCATTGTATTTTAATTTCAGAAATATAAAGTCAAAAGAGTAATACAAGGTTTAGGCTTAGATGATTAATGTTATTAATGCCTCACTTTGATGCCTACTTCGCGCGGCAATATGCAGAATGTATTTTAGTACTGTGACTCTTTATTCTTGGACACCCGGTCAGTGCGATGATTTGGAGTTGATTAATAAAAAGATTCACTAATAAGTACTCTCTATTTAGTGATATACATGTCTGATGATAAGCTATTTCAATTATCAAAACACAAGTACATTAACATTGAAACGTATAGGAAGAATGGTACTAGAGTAAGAACTCCCGTTTGGTTTGTGGTTAATCAAGGGTTGATCTATTTTAGGTCCGATGCCAAGTCAGGGAAGGTCAAAAGGATTAGGAATAATCCGCATGTTAAGATTGCTCCATGCAATATTGGCGGAAATGTGGAGGGTGATTGGTATGATGGAAAAGCAAAGTTTTCCGATTCGGCTGAGTCGACAATAGCGTATTCCCTGATTAACAAAAAATATGGTTTACTAACGACCTTCATTAGACTATTCAACAAGATAAGGAGTACCAAACCTTTAGTCCTATCGCTAACACTAGAATAAGTTTGCAAAATATGTACTTGTTTGACTATCATTATAATCGGTTAGCAGAATTTAGTACAAAAATATATGCCAAGATTATTTGAAATTTTATCAGAAATGGTTGATATTAGTAGGAATCAGGTTGAGCATACTACCATTTTTAAATACCATATTATTTAATATTACATATGAGAAAAACTGGAAAAGAAATCGACATCACTCAAAGTTCTAATGATACTAGCGCCGAGAGCCGCTCGATTAGACTGGTGACAAAGAGTAACGAAAGTCCAGAAGGCGATGGTTTTATAGTACACAGGTCATTCCCTTCACAGTCCATCCGGAATTTAGACCCTTTTTTGCTTTTAGATGAGATGGGTCCTCTAGATCTGTTACCATATGAGACTAGAGGTTTTCCGGAACATCCCCATAGAGGCTTTGTGACTGTTACATATATGCTCGAAGGAAGATTTGAACACAAAGATTCACAGGGAAATACCGGAAAGCTAGGACCTGGTGACGTGCAATGGATGACTGCAGGTTCTGGATTGGTTCATTCAGAAATGCCTGAAAAAGAGTTTGCCAAGAATGGAGGAAGGTTACATGGATTCCAATTATGGATAAATCTCCGCAAAATTGACAAGTGGATCAAACCGGATTACCAGGATGTTCCTTCCGCAAAAATCCCTCTAATCAGAACACCAGATGGTAAAGTATCAGTTAGAGTTATCGCAGGAAATTATCATGATTCAAAAGCGGTAATTAACACTTTAACTCCTATTTTGTATTTGCATTTTACTCTACAACCAGATTCAGAGGTTGTTCAGCCAGTTCCTGAAAATTTTAATGCCTTCGCGTATGTTATTAGTGGCAATGGTCTTTTTGGTAAAGATAAGACACCGGTCCAAGAAAAGAACTTGATAGTATTCAAAAATGACGGCGAATACATTTCCATCGGATCTGATAATAAAAATCCTTTGGATGTATTGCTTGTTGCTGGAATGCCTTTCAATGAACCGGTAGTACAGTACGGACCATTTGTTATGAACACTAGGGAAGAGATAGATAAAACTTTGGAAGATTATCGGAATGGTAAAATAGGAAAGATTGAATTCTAAACTACAGGGACGCTTGTATTTTAGTTTCTTATTTTGTTCTCTTTTTTGTCGATGTGATTCTGTAATATTCTGAACACGTATTTATAATCCGTCCCGCTCCGGCCCTCCCCTCCTAATAGAATCTCTTCTTATTATATAGTTCAGAATTACTAGGTATGAGATTATGCAGGGTCTAACTATTCATCAGTGTATGAAAAAATCCACAATAGAGAATTACAACGACAAGCTAATTTTGTGTCGCAGTACTCGTGATAAATTTGTGTCTAAACTAATTATAATAAAATGATATCTGGTTGGTTATTTGATGCATATGCTTTAAATGGTAGCATGATTTTCTGGATAAAAAAAGATAATTCATCTACAACTATAAGAGTGGAAGATAAAAGCTGGAATCATAAAATCTATGTTGCTTCTGAAAAATCTTTATTAAAATCCGTCATTGAGAATAATGAAATACTTTCGATGGTAAAAGAATATCATTTTATCTCGAAATATGAATTGATAACAGATACGAAGAAATCCCAAGTTCTTGAACTGGAGTTAAAAGATCCTACCTACTCGTTAAAATTAGCAAAAAAAATTGAGAAAATGGGAAGATTTGGACAAAGCCGACTATATAATGTAGACATACTACCAGAACAATCCTATTTTTATGAACATGACGTTTTTCCCCTCATGAAATGTAAAGTTCATGTATCTAATTCAACACTCAATTGGATAAATAATGAAGATGATGTGTGGTCTACAGAATATGAGTTACCATTATTTAATAACATACACCTAAAAGTATATCCAAAAACAAAGGAAGGAAAGATACCTAGATTTTCAGATGTAATTGCATTAGTATCTATACAAAAGGGTGACACAAGTAAAGACACTATTTACATTCAGGGTTCTGAAATAGATATTTTATATCAACTTGTTAAAGAAGTAGAAAAAATTAATCCCGACTTTATTCTCACAGAATATGGCGATTCGTTTACATTTCCTTATCTTACACATAGATCGGAAATCAATCAGGTAGATTTAATCCTAGATAGAGAGGGCATACCTTTATGCAAACCTAAGAAAGATGGGACATCATATTTCTCTTATGGCAGGATGTATTTCAAACCATCAGCTACAAAGTTACTTGGAAGGATACATATTGACACAGATAATTCATTTGTTCTAAATGAATCTGGTCTTCAAGGATTGTACGAACTTGCCAGAATTTGTAGATTGCCATTACATTCAGCATCCAGAGCTTCTATTGGAAAGTGTATGAGTAGTCTACAATTCTATAATGCCATGAGAAACAATATACTTATTCCATGGAAGCCCACATTGGCAGAACATCCAAAGTCACTTGGAGATCTTTTAATTGCCGATCGCGGTGGTTTGATATTTGAGCCAATTATGGGTGCACATGAAAAAGTTGCTGAACTTGATTTTGTTTCTCTCTACCCTACTATAATGTTTAAAAAAAATATATCTGCTGAGACTGTAATTTGTAATTGTTGTTCTCATTCTAAGTTACGTGTTCCAGAATTACTAAATTATCATATATGTGAAAAAAGAAGAGGGATAGTCCCTTTATCATTAGAAATATTACTTAAAAAGAGAGCACATTATAAAGACAAGAGAAATTCAACCACAGATCCTGAATTAAAAAAGATTTATGATGCGAGACAAACTGCTCTCAAATGGGTTTTAGTTACAAGTTTTGGCTATCTAGGTTTTAATAATGCCAAATTTGGTAGAATAGATGCTCATATTGCAGTATGCGCTTTTGATAGACAGATTTTATTACAAACAGTAAGGATAGCAGAATCACAGGAATTTAAAATCCTTCACGCCATAGTAGACTCCATATGGGTACAAAAGAAAAATGTTGTAAACAATGATTATAAAAGTTTAAAAACTGAAATAGAAAACAAGACAGGATTTCCAATTTCATTCGAAGGTATATACAAGTGGATTGTATTTGTTCCTTCAAAGAGTAATACTATTCTGCCAGTTTCTAATCGTTACTTTGGTGTCTTTGAAGATGGAACTGTGAAAATGAGGGGGATTGAAGCAAGAAGACACGACACTGCCGAATTCTTTTCAAATGTTCAACAAGGAATCCTGAACATAATGTCAGAAGCTAATTCAATTAAAGAAGTCAGAGATTTGATGCCAAAAGTCAGAAAGTTTTTTCAAATGCATCTAGAACTTTTAAGATATAAGAAGGTTCCCATAAATGATTTGGTTCTAACAAAGAGGATATCTAAAGATGTAGATGAGTATAAAAATAGGAATACGGTGGAACTGGATGCATTACTCCAATTAAAGCCTGCAGGCAAATCGCTTAAATCAGGACAGATTTTGAAATATGTATTAACCGATTATTATCGGAAAAATTCGAGAAAAAGAAGCGTCCCGATTGAATTGATAAATTCAAAGACCGTGTATGATGCAAAAAGATATTCTGAGTTATTGGTAGAAACCTGTAATTCTGTCACAGAACCATTTGGACTAGAGTTGACAAATGAACTATAATTTACATTAGATTATGTTCAGATTTGTTTACTTTTAGTGCCAATATCTAGAACGATTATTTCCATCTGTCAATTTTTGCAAGAGGGTCGGTGGAGTAACTCTAAGCGTAGCAGTAGCAGCATATATTAAAGAAAAATTTTTTATTACAACCAGTATAACTAACATATTGCTCATTTTAATTACCAAGTTGTGTTTTATTTTCTTCTTTTCTTGGCCCATTTCACTTTCAATCGATCCAAAAGTTCAAAGTTTTCATAAATAAATGGTCTTGTTTCTCTCATTCCTTCTATTATTGATTTTGCCCTCTGCCAAAAAGGACTTGGGTTAAAGACATCAAAATAAAGATTAGTGTCAATCATTTGTCTTTTTACCAAAGTACCTGACAGCTCAAAAAAACCACAAACACGGGTAAAATGGCATCTCTCCCTAGATGTACCCTGATATTTTTGTTTATATTCTTCGTAGCTTTTTGCACTAAAATCTTCCAAAAACCAAAGAATAGAATCTCTGTTTCGATCATAAATCTCGTAGAGTGAAAATAGGGTATCTACATCTTTACTTGCCAACAGTAGATAATAGGAAATAATGAATTAAAATATTTCTCATTACTTCTATACGAATACTTTTCATCCGACTCAAACTATGAAAGTTTTGAGTGCCAGCTACTACTACGTCTGCTAGCTCTTACTCACGTACTTAGAAAGCAAGACTGGCCATTAATTTATTATTAATTATATCAAATGAAGCTGGCTTTTAAGATCCTTTGCGCGGTTTCTAATTGTCACTTCTGTTACTCCTGCTGCTTCTGCAATGTCAATCTGTCTTATTGTTTTCCCATCCATTTGAAGTGATACATATAATAGCGCTCCGGCAAATCCCATGGGATCCTTTCCGGCAGAAAATTCTTGCTCGAGAACCTTTTTCATAAGGTCTCTAGCATGTCTTATTGTTCTTTCACTCAACTCAATCTTATTTGCTATCTTGTCTATACATTGGAAACAATTTACCTGTGGTATTTTTCTCTCCAGGTGAAATACAATTTCCCTGTAAATTTTTGCAATACTCTTCCTTCTTAAATTACTGGATTCTGCAAGTTCATCAATTGTTCTTGACACACCCAGTTCTCTACATGTTATATAAAGACATGCCACCAAGACAGCGTTTATAGTTCTACCTCTTATCAATCCCGCTTCCTGGACCTTTCTATATGTATATGCAGTTTTTTCAACTACGGAAGGTGTAAGGCCCAACTTATCCTTCAATCTGTTCAATAATAAGAAGGCAGTTGTAAAATTACGAGAAGAGCTCTCGCGATACATAGTCCTTGAATCCCATATCCTTAGTCTATTCATTCTAGCTTGCATACCTGAATCAATGTATTGGCCGGTAGAATCTTTATTTGTTTTGCCAATGACTGTTGACAGATTCATATCATGAACTGCAAGAGAAAAAGGCATTCCAGTCCTACTCTTATCAGTTTCGCCATCCTTGAAGTTTGTCCACTCTTTACCAATTTCTTCTATACTATCCCGAATTACTGTTCCGCAGTTACTACACACCAGTTCTCCAGATACTGTATCTGTGACCATCTTATTTTCTTCAATATTGCACGTCGAACACGTAATTAGCCTTGACATTATAACGGTTAAGTATTTATATATACGTCGATCAAGTATTTAAACTTTTGATCTGCATGAATTACCTAATCGTATTCACACTAATGTTAGGGTTCCCGCAATTAGTTAACCTATTGCAGATTTTAATATCAGTTATGATACTTTTATTGAGATCTTAATATTCAAA
>JALYLJ010000176.1 GCA_030774295.1 Thermoproteota archaeon | reverse complement strand
CCTATTGCATTACCTCCATTACCACCGTTGCCTCCATTACCACCTATTGCATTACCACCATTCCCGCCGTTGCCTCCATTCCCGCCGTTGCCTCCATTACCACCTATTGCATTACCACCATTCCCGCCATTACTACCCATCGCATTTGTACCGCTTTTGCTACTTCCCTCATTCATCCCACTATTCAAGGTGTCATTGTCACCGTTATCACCAATTAATTTATCGTCATCATCTCCTCCCTGAATCTGATCATTACCCTCACCACCTGTTATCATGTCATTTCCTCCATTCCCGTAGATTTGGTCGTTACCGTCACCTCCTACAACACTGTCGTTACCGTCGTTGGAGTACAACTGATCATTACCCTCACCACCTGTTATCATGTCATTTCCTCCATTCCCGTAGATTTGGTCGTTACCGTCATCAGAATCTAGCTTGTCATTTCCGCCAAGACCGGACATCCTATCATTTCCGCCGAGACCAGAAATATTGTCATTGTCACTAGTGCCAATCAAATCATCGTTTCCATCTGTTCCTCTTATCGTATCACCGAAAACGAATATTGATAAAGGCCGGCTCATTGGATCGCCTAAAAGAGTGGAGGCAATTGAAATAAGTATTAAGGCGAGGATAAGGAATCTCATTTAATTAGCTAATACGAAGAGTAATGTTATATCTATTGTGGAAGATGGATATCATAATCAATTCCGACTAGCAAATTATTCTAGAACTTAATTCTGGGTTTAAATATTTACCAAATTGAACGTTGGAAATATAGTAAAAATGTCGTGACAGTGACATCAGAAGGAGCGGTGGAGAAGCTAACAGAAAGTGACACAGATAAATGACAAAAATCTAAGCTATGACGAGGCCCTAGCAGTTAGTTCTTCAATTGGAAGTATAGTGACAAATATTCACATACCTCCATTCTCCATCCAAGCCAAACTAAATTCATTTACCCTTGATATCAATGATAAGGATTCATGGCAATAACAATTATTAATTTACTAATGTACAAGACTGACTAATTTGATTCATAATAATGGACAAAATAAATTCATGTGGGGTGTAGCAACATCATCCTATCAAACAGAAGGAGGGATTACAAACAATGATTGGCATTATTTTACTACAACTGACCCTATCAAGAAAAGAGTATCTAGTTTAACAACTCCATCGATTTTTTATAAAGATATCAGACATCTGCAATTACAACCCGCTGGAGATGCTGTAAGATTTTGGGAAAGGAAGTACTATCTGAAAGATTTTGAGAATGCTAAAAACTTAGGTCTAAATTCTTTCAGAATTAGCTTAGAGTGGGCAAGAATAGAACCTGAACGGAATCAATGGGATCAGGATGCGATTGATAGCTATAGACAAATGCTATCGTCCATGCGAGATAAAGGTCTAGAGCCAATAGTAACACTCAATCATTTGACATTACCACTATGGGTTTTAACACCTCCAGTTCAATTTAAGAAAAGGTTTTATCAACATTTTATGCCTAAACCAATAAGACAGTTACCAGTGGACGATCCACTCTCATCTGATCCATATTGGAAATCGCTTAGAGGCTGGGAGAATGAAGAAACTATTCGAGAATTTGTTAAATTTGTAGAGAGAGTTGTTTCTGAGTTTAAGGATCTCGTTGATTATTGGATAACTATCAGTGAACCTATAGCATCAGTTATTGGTGGAGGTTATCTTGCAGGTATTTCCCCTCCTGGATTCTTTCTTGATGGCAAAAGGACAAGATCTGTACTCCATAATTTAATAGAAGCTCATGTTCATGCCTATGAGAAAATATCCGAGTTTGATGATTCTGACGCAAATAACGATGGGAGTCCTAAAAATGTTGGTTTCAGTCACTTAATGCTGATAGTTCAACCCCCGTTAAAGTCGTCTAACTCGGCAGATGCTGAAGCTGCGAAAAACTTTTCATATTTTATAAATGATTATTTCCTCAATGCCGTCATAAATGGGGAAGAAGACCTGAACTATCTGAATACTCTAGAAAGACATAATGAGGATAGTAAGAATTTTCGCGTTAACAGTAGATGGAAACAAAAAACAGATTTTATTGGACTTAACTACTATCGCCGTCTACGTGTACGTCGAAGTCAAATGGTAAGAATGTCAAATGCAAAATTCATCGGGGGTGCGCCTGTAAGTGACTTGAGCACAAATAATGATTTTGTTGGAAGACTAAATGATCTAGGTTGGGAAATTTATCCAGACGGATTATACGAAATAATCAGATCTTTAAAAAAATGGAATAAGCCTATATTCATCACAGAGAATGGTGTCGCTGACAGATCTGATAGTCTAAGATCTCAATTCATTATAGAACATATGAAACAAATCAGACGTTGTCTAGATGAAAACTTGGATGTGATGGGATACCTACATTGGTCACTTATGGATAATTATGAGTGGCATGAAGGTTATAAACAAGAGGGGAAATTTGGCTTATTCTCCGTTAATCGTGATCAACTTGATTTTCCTCGTGTGATGACAAAGGGTGCAAAAGTTCTAAGTAAGTTAATAAATGAATCCATCTCGACTAGCCCAACTGGTGAAGTGACAGATGAGTCGATTTCTAAAACTGAAGAATATACGGCAAAATATATCCAGAATATCAAATGATGGAAATGTTCAAGCAACTACTGTATTTATACAGGGAGCAGTATAGCTGCTTGTGGACGAAGACCAAAAGAGCAAGGACGAAACAAAAATCTCAATTCTGATCATCTGAGTAATTATGTCAAATCCTCAGACCGATGAAGACATCATAGCAAATGCTCACTTGATATCACTTATTATAATTTAGTAACTAATATTAAATTCATGTATCATATGAGTTGGGTGCGATACTAATCCCTAAAATCAAATTTCTTGTAAAGATAAACGCATTAGTTGGAGGATATAATAAAAATCTATTGTAAGGTATTCTTTACTGTTTTTATATCACATTCTTTGTTTGTAAACTTTTTACATTTGTCACTATGTCGCCATTGTCCATTCGCAAAATATTGCAAATGCTTTATGTTGTCTCTATCAGTAATAACACGCTCTTGACCATTTTTGGCAGTTGTAGACCTGCCCATAATTTCAACTCTTTTTCTCGTAATCACTATAAGCCATTATGTGATAAGAACCTTTACCCCCGTAATCTGTGCTATTTCCTTCCAAAGCCATTGAAGGTATTACTGGAATGTGATCTTACCTTCTTGCAGCTTGACATCCGATGTACTGGGTTCCTTCTCTCTTTTGTCTCTCTTTATCGGTTTTCCAAACTCGAAACTATATCTTCCATCTCCTTGCACTGAAGTGGGACATGAATTATTATTTTTGATATATGCTAGCCATCGAGTTCCGCACAGACGACATTGGAAATCCTGAATCTCTCCTTTTGTGTACTTCAATATATGTCACTTTAGTAATCAGTGAACGTGCTTGAACGGTTCATCAAGAATATTAATGAAAATATCTAGGATAATTGTTCGGTTGGACCAACCAGCGAATTCTTGTTACCAGTGTTCAACCAGAGGCATAAAGAACAAACTGATCACAAAGCCTAGAGCACCTAACATTCCTACTACAGGCAAGTTGGATTTTATCGTTTTTAGGATATTCATATTAATAATATGGAAAACCGCCTATTAGTACAGTGCTCAGCGTGAAAGCTGATTAATCAACATACTTTATTACTTTCATGAGCATCTCGACTAAGTTGTGTATCAGGCAGCAATGAAAAAAAATGGTATTAACAACTGCAATCTTACGCTCCTAGAATTAAGA
>JALYLJ010000175.1 GCA_030774295.1 Thermoproteota archaeon | reverse complement strand
GGTGTTGAAAGAGATGCCTAAATTTAGAAATTCTAAACAGACTTAAGGTGTATATACATTCTAAATTTTTTATTTGGGTTTTAGTTTTTTCTAAAAATTGAGTAAAATAATATTTGCAAGTACTAACAAAAAGAAAATTTAACGAAATTGTGATCCATCTGAAATTCCAGATTCATCCCTCTCGATCCACCAGTTATTCCTTTTTAAGGTACGTTTCCAAAATTGAATTTCAATATTTCCGAATTTTTTTGTTGAATGACCATTACTACATTTTCATATGTCAGCGACAGAATACTTGTATGCCAATTCTTGTTAGGACATACGTTCAATACCGAAGGAAACGTTGGGGGACCCGAAGTCAATGAACCTTTAATTTTTCCGTCTTTGGGCTTGATCTTAACTGACTGACTTTGTGTCTCCTCCGATTGTACTCCTTTCGACGGAGACAATTGTCCTCCAGGATTTACGCATCCAATGAGTGCTGTTGTGTGTGAAGACAACGTCACATTTGCTGTTTTTTTACCCAGTTCTTTTGCTTGGTAATTTACTGTAATGCTCAGATCTGAATTTTTTACGATATCAGGGGTGCCTGAAAAATGCGGTTTTGCTGCCAAACTAGGAGATGAGATCAGTGGAGCAAAAGTAATTAAAAGTACCACATTCAAGGCAATCATCAGTTCTTGTCGGATCATTCTTGTAATCTGGAATGTATGTTTGTATTAAGTTTAATGCTAACTAATTCTATTCGTAAGATCTTAAATAAAACCCATTCTATTTAATATGTAAACATGTCTAATCCTGGTCCTTATTATAATAAAGAATGCGCAAATTGTCACCATTTGAATATTGGGACTGCCCCAAATTGTTCTAAATGCGGATGTAAATTATGAATATAATAATATAATGCGAGAAGACTTTAGTTACTGTAACATCCGGTCATTCTATCCTGCATTTAAAACAATGTCGAATGTTCCAAGATAGGATGCTCCTTGTTTAGTGATGTTGACCATCAACTGTTCTCCGCTATTTTTTTGAATCAGGCCATCCGTTGAGGTTCCGCTATAAATTATATCCTCTTCGTTTGTTGTCTGGGGAGGACCATGATTGTTGTAAGGACTTTGTTCATGCACTTGTTCATTGATGGAATTGTTAAAGTACAACTGTGCTGTCCACTCCAAGGTTTTCTCCGACCCGTTAAAAGTACGAACCTTATCGTGAATGTGAATTGCTCTTCCCTCATACCATCCTGGATAAATTGTGGTGAAATAAACGGTCCCATTATTATCTGTCACTTGATATCCACGTAAGAAGTTCTCCTCTGTAGTTCCCATATCTTTTACACCCGAATATACTCCTTGAGAATTGGCATGCCAAATATCCACTTTTGCTCCTTTAAGAGGAACGCATGAGCCATTATCTACATCGTAGACGTGAATTACTAGGCGCAGCGGTATGCCTTGTTCTACTGAACCTTTGAAAGTATCTGATCTGATGTCAGAGCGATTAGGCATTCCATCGACAAAATAAGGACCTTCGGTCTGTTGTGGAGTTCCATGCAATCTAACTGAGGCAGGTGTGAGTGAACATGTGCCTGTTGTTGAAGCATTTTTTTGGCTTGCAGAAAGTTCTGGAGGGATGCCAAATTGTGTGGGTATAATCGATAAGGTTTGATTTTCAATTGGATTTGGTGTTTGTCCAAAAGATTTTGACAGATTATCAAATGATATTTGCGTCAAAAATAGCCCTAGAGAAATAATCGTTAGAGTGAATACTTTTAATATCCGTTTTGGTTTTATCCGTTTGTGAGTTTTGATCATCATATTATGTTCTCCAATATCTAAAACCAATGTGAATCATAGTTAAAAATACATCATATTTTCTCCTATGCTATTGGCGAATACCGCTTGTCCCTGTGAGGCTTTCCCCCAAGACTTCGCTACAATTAATGTTAATCGAGAGACCATCTACATCAAACCGAGTTGTCTCATCATACGGGCCAAATCATAGAATAGATTTTCTTCAACAATTCTGCCGTCCTTCCAATGGGCGACCGTGCAGAAATCTATCTCGAATTTTTTGTTTGTAGCTGGAATCATCTTGCCATCAAAACCCTTCATTAGACCCTCGTGAGTGCCTATAAAATCGGCTATCGAACAAGTCCAATCGCCCTGACCGAAGAAGACCTTATACGGATTGTTCTCTATATGATTATCAGGAAATGCCTTGAAAAAATATTCTGCCTCAATTTTATGCTCTTCTATTCCTATAGTAGGTGGCTGAGCCGGCCATCTCACTATCACGTCATCAGTATGACGTTCACTAAAAGTTTCCCAGTCCTGTGAATTCCATGCGTCGTCAAGAGTCTTCATCAACTTCATATTTTCTTCAACACTCATGAACAACATATCACTCAAAAATAGAAAAGTCTTTCATGAACTAACTCTAGTTTTCATGTGTTTTTCTTCATTAAGTCTTTATTATCAATACAAAAAGCTAAATACCAAGCTAGTAGAACCCTACCACATGAAGGGAACTAATCCCGACGGCTTCAGACCTTCAGGCCTAATTGTCTCATCATACCGACCAAATCATAGAATAGATTTTCCTCAATAATTCTGCCGTCCTTCCAACGAGCGACCGTGCATAAATCTATCTTGAATTTCTTGTTTGGTTTTGTCACTTTCTTTTGCAAGACCAGACCATAATACAGTTAAATTGCCAAAAGGAGATGCAACGAGACCTATCATACCTGCGTGAAATACTATAATATTAGATAATCAAATATTCCTTGGAATTGAAAAGCTTAGACTATGAGTTAGGTCCATCGCTTCATAAATTAGAAAAAAAACTGAGACGGCAAGGGCTAGAAAACAAAAAACGAAAAGGGGTAGAATTAGTTCCTGATAAAGAGTTCAGTGAAATATTCGAAAAAATTATTCTACCTATAATGATTGAGTATAAAAAATTCCTTGAAACTAACCAAGAAAATGTCTATCTGAATTGTGCCATAGAAAAACCAAATCAGTTACATGAAGGTATAACATTTGAATTAAAGGATTCTATCCAGATATCAAAACAAGACTCTGTAAGAAGGATTACTTTCTTTCCAAGGAAGGATAGAATACATATTTTTGAAGAAGGGACGCTAGGTGATGGTCATCCAGTAGAACTTAGTTATACTAAAAATGAAATAACAGAGGAATTCGTAAGAAAAAAATTGACTGCGTTGATAAAAGAATATGTTGACAAATTATTGACTGCTTTTAAATAAACACATATAGCATAACTAGTAGGAAGTTTGTAC
>JALYLJ010000174.1 GCA_030774295.1 Thermoproteota archaeon | reverse complement strand
ATGACCAATAAGACTGGCAATTGAAGGTAAATGACCTAACTGATGATTCCATACAGAATATCCAGTTATTGGTTTGTGTATCGGTACAAGTGTAACAATCCAAAGCATAAATCCATACGCCACAGATGGCACAAGGATATAATCCCGTGTAATAGGAATGTCAAGAATTGATAGTATCAATGGAAACGCGATACCTGCCAATGATCCATTTAGGATATGCAGAAAGAAGATATATTTGAAACTAAGTTTATCCCGAGGAATATGGAAAAATCTAGTGGAAAGTACTTGATTTTCATGCCATTCAAATACTCCCAGCAATCCCCATTTTCTCCATGATGGGATTTCGGTCGCTGTCATTACCGCTGTAGCTACTATTCCTGAAACAAGACCACTAAAAATAGTATCTGAACCCGTGAAAATCAATTTTTAATTCCTTCACTAACTTTTGGTTTGTCTTTTGTCTTTTGTAACTTCTCTGATACTGGGAAGAATACCGCTTAACTTTATCCCTTTCAAAAATTTTACTTTTTTGAGTTTATCATTTTGGCTTTTTATCGTTATTGATTCTATTCCAATACCACCAACTAGTATAGGAGGAACGTTTATCCCTGACTCTAATATTTTATTTATCAATTTATTTGTGGCACCAATATTGTCTCCTAAAGTTATTGAGATCATAATCAAATCAGGACTAAATTTATCTGCAAAAGCTATGATTGCGTCAGAAGGAACAGAAGGTGCAATGTTGGAGACGGAATGTCCTTTGCTTCTTAGAAAAGATTCGATTACCATACATCCTAAACTATGATATTCGCCCTCAGGTGTGCATATCAAAATCTTGAGAGCTTTTCTGTTCGCTACAGGATTCCTTGAGACCCTTTCATTTATTAATTTTACAAGTGTATGCGCAACATTACTACAGACATGTTCAGTGGCGACATCCAGTCTACCTGACTTCCACAACACTCCCACCAAGTACATCACAGGGGCAAGCAATCTTTCGTAGAACTTAAGAAGTCCATAAAACTGAGAATATCTTTCAAATATATCAAGTAGAGAATTGGTATCATTTCTTATGAGGAGCTCCAGCATTTTCTCTTTCATGGTAAATTCCATTTTTTCTGCATCCGAAGAATGACAAGCAATAAACGTAACTACGCTTGAGTCCTTTTGAAACTCTTTTGGGATATCCTCAAGTGCTACTTTAGAAGATCTACCCAGATATTTAACAATATCTTGTCTTACCCTTCCATTCTTGTTATCCCATACGTTCCTTACAAGATAAGCATATGAATGGCCTTTCACTTTTTTATCTCTGATAAATACCAATCTAGTACACTTGATCCCCTAATAAAGAACGCAATAGGTAATCGATTTAAGTGAATTTGTCGGCGTTCGTAAGCAAATGACTTTTCCATGTTTAAACATTTTTAAGACTTAAAGACAGTGAATTCGTATCTTGTGAAACAGATTGTGGGATGAGGCAACAACCAAACCTGCTATTGCTGCTCCTATGCAATTTCGAATTGTCATGACATATCCTGGAGGCGATGCAAGAATTGATGTCCCAAATATTAGATAGAAATTATCAAGGAGCCAAAATGTCAATGTAATCCATCCAATAATCCCAGCTATTATCGACCCTAGTCTAGCACCTTTATGTATAAAGAATATTGAAAAAGCTATACCAAAATACCAAAGGCCTGCCAATACCACCCAAACGGGCTGAAAAATTTCTATTCTCGCATCCAACAAGTAATACGTAAATCCTATAATTGCTAGGGCGATAGTAGAGGTAAATAATATTCGTTTATTCAAACATGAAGATGTTCGCTCTTTTTTGATTATTCTCTCATTTTCAGTTTGTTCATTCCTTGCTATTTTAATTGAGTTTTCAAAGTTCTTTAAACGAAGTGGAATGATGTTTGCAATAGAATTGTCTTTTACTATTGCCTCATGTCTGAGACTGTCGATAAGGGGCCGTGCAAGCGATGCTTTCACAGGTGTTATGAGATCAACCCAGTAAGAAGAAAGTCTTGGTGTTAAGAATGGAATGATAATGATTTTAATCGATTTTTTGAGAGTACTACTATATCGTCGCATCATATCCAAGTAAGAGAGGATCTCCGGTCCACCGATGTCGAATGTTTTGGACTTTGTTTCATTCGTTTCAATAGACCCGACCAGATATTCTACTACGTCATCAACCGCAATGGGTTGACATTTGGTCAATACCCATTTTGGACATACCATCAAAGGTAACCTTTCTACAAGATATTGTAACATTTGAAAAGATCCGCCTCCTTGTCCCAAAATGACTGCTGCCCTAAATATTGTAACAGCAGCGTTAGATTTTTTTAGAATTTCACCTACCTGTGTTCTACTTCGCATATGTTTGGATAATTCTTGCTCGGGTGCATACGTTAAGCCCCCAAGATAAATAACTCTCGATACTCCAGCTTCATTCACTGCTTGAGCAAAATTTTCTGCTGCAACTCTATCACGCTCGACGAATTTTTTCCATTCCTTTGATGATCCTTCCATCGAGTGTATAAGATAAAATGCAATATCAACACCCGTTAATGCCTTTACTAATTCAGGATAGTCTTGAACATCGGTTTGTACAAATTCCAAATTGTCTCTGTCATTCTGAAAATAGCGTGAAAGTGAATGTGCTTTTCTTGTCATACATCTTATACTCCAGTTGGTTGTGTTAGGTGAGACTAGCAACCTTCTAACAAGTCTGCGACCAATAAATCCACTTGCCCCAGAGACTAGGATCTTAATTTTCTTTTGCTTGTTTGTATCGATACTGTTATGAGTACCCATATCTAGTCTGTCTGGTCCGACGTCATTTGAGTCCATCTCATTTATTAACAGTTTCAACGAAGTCATTTTGCACTCCTTATTTCGATTTAAAGTGGGAGAATCGACTAATTTCCCTTAATTCTGGCATCTATAAGCTCTCGCATTGTGAGCTTTACCCCTGTCATTCTTCCTGCCAGTAATCCAAAGAGAGCGCCATAGACTAGATGGAATAGTAATGATGCTCCCAATACGAAATAATACAGTCCGGCAAAGTGATTTGCTATGGAGTGCGCATAGGTATTTGCTTCTGTGATCATGAATGTATCTAATTTAGGTTGAATTCCAAATGTTGCTAATGGAGCGAACAATACTGCCCATAAAGATATCCCGAGCACTAACCCAAAAGATACGCCCCTTTTCATGTTGTATGGAATAAGTTTTCGCCAGAATAGTGTTATTTGTCCGAATATGTTACCAGCTACAGTACCAGTCAAGATATGTAATCCATAGCCAATGTATTGAGCCGAGGCGGGATCATTAAAACCCAGTGATAATCCTATTACGGCAAAAAAAGTTCCGCTTGGTGTACCCGATGCAAAGTCTATGACTTCTAGCAGTCCCGAAATTATCAGAGCTGATATCAATCCCGCAAGTGTGCAGTATACTATCAGCATTTTTGGTGTATTATCTATTTTTTGTAGTTCCATATCTGTATCGACGTCATTGATATATTTAAACTAATGCTAACTTTTGCCCCTAGTGCTAACTTATTAAATATCGTCTTTATCGGAATCACCCAGGGCTAAAAAACGTTAAGTCATTCTACCCTGAATGATTGAAAAGCATACTCATAATGACTTAGTGTTCATATCGAAACAACCACATTCGCACCTAATGCTTCCATATTTAGACTAGTGTGAAATTCTACATGGTTCCCACCGAACCCGACCTAATCTTTACTATTATTAGTAACATACTTATACATTACTGAAGAGACTTTTTTCTGTTTGTTTCATATACAGAAAGGAAATTTTGGGATTTTTTGAAATTAGAAGACTTTACCTAATGAGTTCGAATCCCATTCTGCTTGAATCCAAGTAATCTTGGAGTTGACACCGATAATTGTTTTATGTGGTTTATAATGTACCTTCCTTCTACATAACTAGAGAAGATATAGTTGTTAGAAAAGAAATTGAAAAGTATTGAGCCATTTACATCAGACGCAAAAAAGAATTCGAGATTCTGTATTGGATGCGGAGAACTAGCAACCAAGTTAGTCAAATACGATACTGAAGGAGCGATAATAATAGAGAAGTATTGTGATAAATGTGCCAAAGCAATTGAAGATAGTTCGGCTTGATTAAATCCTAAACTTAGTTATGCGATTGCGTTTTGTTCTAGACTTTTGTGTCAACATGTTAATATAGTAAATTTATCAGTTCAAATATATGAAATACAGAAGCAGAACAGAAATAGTATCAATGATTCTTGAAGCAGCAAACGGTGGTGCAACTAAAACAAAAATCATGTACAAAGCCTTCCTCAGCTATGCTCAATTGAAAG
>JALYLJ010000173.1 GCA_030774295.1 Thermoproteota archaeon | reverse complement strand
ATTTGAAGACTGTATTTGACATTAATGATTAAGTTTTTAATGAATATACGAAAAAGGAATTAGTGAATAGTTTTCTCCAAAAACCAATTAAAATAAATAAGTTCCTTTCGGAAGTAAACGAGCAACTCCATTTTCATAATATCTTTGAACCTGACAACTAAGATAAAATTACTTTTATAAATGCGGCATGTACAGTAATGGTTCGGCAAAGTTATCGCGATCTCCTGTAAAGTATCCGTGACCATTACCATCACATTTGGTAGATGATGTGGAACCAAATACTCTAATAGCGTTTCTTATCTCCGAAGGGGTTGCACTTGGATGTTCAGATTCATATAATGCGGCTGCACCGGTAACGTGAGCAGTTGAAGCGCTAGTACCACTGAATGAAGTATAAGAACCTCCTCTCGTTGTTGTTTTGATAAATACTCCTGGTGCAGCCACGTCAACCACTGACCCATAATTACTAAACGTTGCAAAAGTATCATCTTTCCCTGCTGGCGTAACTTTAGACGAAATAGCTCTACACCTTCCATCGGTGTCAACAATTGCTGATACTGTTATTACTTCTGGGAAACTAGCTGGAAATACAGATGATGCATCTACACCTTCATTACCTGCTGCAGCAGTATAAGTTACTCCAGCCGCCACAGATTTAATGATTGCACTGTGAAGAGCTGTATTTTGTCCAATGGCACCAAAGCTCAAATTCACAACATCTATCTCATTTGCATGTTGAGTAACATAATCAATTCCTTTTAGTATATTGGAAGTAGAACCAATACCGTTACTATCAAGAACCTTAATGGCCCATAATCTAGCACCCGGAGCCAGGCCAACTACACCGCGAGAGTTATCCTTGGCCGCTGCAATACCAGCCACAGCTGTGCCATGACCATTATCATCGTTACCATTCGCTGTACTTGAAACAAATGTCACTTGTCTATAAATATTGAGATCGGGATGATTCAGATCGATTCCTGTGTCCATAATACCTATGTCAACATTTACGCTTCCTTTTCCGTTTCCAGATTTAGTTGAGCTCAGGTCACCGTCTACTCTATTAACCCCCGTTGGTAAACTCTGAGCGAACGCTTTCACCTTCACATCCGGCTGAACATAATCTACTCCAGGATTGGCCAGGATTTTCTCAAGCACATCTTCATTAGGGACTTTCATAGAAAAACCATGTAGAGCGTCATCATAAATGTGTCCGATGGTTGCACCATCGCTTCTGGCTTTACCAGCAAGCGATGATACAGATGATAGAAAATTGTTATCTTTTAATACTACAATGTAATCATTTCGTATTTTTCCCCCTGGAACATCTCTTAATTTTTTAACGATATTCTGTGCATTGTTCCTAATCTGATCAATTTTATCTTGTAAGGTGCTTCTGTCGAAAGGCTGTGCCTCTACCTTAAATAAAGAAGTTTGTGAAATTGGACCTAATACCAAATAAGACAGTATGATAATCATTAAGGCATATGATGTATATCCAACAATTCTCTGAAAGCCCATTATTTCTACCCACAGATATAGACTGTAATTAATTTGAATTTGGTAACTTGATTACATACATTTGTTCTAATTAATTTTGTTCGTTGGATCACACTTACGATATGGATTCGAACCTTGCATGTTGTAGGGTTCTATCCCTAGGTATAGCTTTTTGTTTCGGTAATGACGAGTTAACCTAACTTTAGAATTATATGCTCGCACCATCCAAAATCCGAACTAGGCGTTGCTATGCCATTGAGCGATCCGTAGCTTGATGAGAACGATATTCAGGATCATTGGGATGTGGAGAAAGTGGTGTAACAGTGACCTCCATCCAGATATGGAGCGGTAATGATGCAAGGATTTCATTGAACTCTACTTCGTCTGTTGCACGGAAAAGTCCAATGCTGCGCCATTCGCCTGGACCAAGTGGCGGACGCCAAAGTCGAATTAAATGACCTGCTTTGGCAAGTTCAGCGGCGCGCATCTCTTCCGCCGAGCGCAATTCATCGACTTTGGCTGAGCTAGTTCCTTCGGGGACGGTGGTGACCAGATCGACGAGATATTCCATAGGTTTTTCTTTGGCTTACTAGGATTTAGTCGTTACTGTAACCAAATGATTTGTGACCTAGTAACGTTTTGATACGACCCTATTGTTATGCCACATCTATTTCATAGAGCGTCATGATTTTGACCACTTTCTCATCCATTGCAATAGGTTAATTACAGATTCTACTAATTCTTGTCCTTTTGGAGTTAGTCTATATATTGGACTGCTCCATTTATTGGCACTTCATTGGTTGCTTTTAAGCTAAGAATAATAATAAATCCAAAATCAGTTGAGAATTCATAAAATAATCATTTATGTAACTGTTCATGCACTTAAGGTCTGAAGCCGTCGGTACCCACGACGTTATCGGTTCTAATTTGGGATTCCAACACAGGTATAGTATTACGGAGCTTTAAAGTTTTCTCCCCACAATCGGCAAATTCGAGTTCATTGGGAATCGCGTTGTTAACAGTTCGGATCCAGCAAAAATCATCTAAAATTTAAAAAGTACACCTAACCTAATCTGTAAATTAGAGTAACACCTTACAAAATGACTTGTGATTATGCTCTCACAATAAGCCTAACAATTAGACAAACAATATTGTTTCGTCGGGATGAGCAACACTGTTACTGAATTCTGATACATATTATAAGGAGATTTCTTTAAACTTTGCTGATAGGCTATTCTTTTGCAGTGCTTTGTGAGATCCAATCCGAAAGCCACAAATATTTCTCTCTACTGATGGAATCTAATCTCTCTACTCTAGGCTTACATTCTGATTTTAAATCATCTATCTCCAGCGTTATTCCGATGCTGGAAAAATAACTGTTGAATTTCGAAATATGATTCTCCAATGATTTGATACTATTTATTATCACCAATCCCGGTTTGACCCACGGGCCTCCATGAAAAATAAGATTTTTCATAAAGTTGGTCACACTAACACTAAAGCTATTGATTAAATATGTTCTACCTAGATCTCCATATAATTTTGACATAATATCAAGTCCACTCATAAAAAAATCAAAATAGCTTTTGAAATTTACACATCCATCATTATCAGTTGTTAACTCCAGTCCCATCAGGCGTAATAATAAGCGTTCGGTGTGACATGGGTATTTCAAAAAATCTGGATCTACATTAGACAGATACGCTCTAAACCTCTCGTAATTCCATTTATCACTATACCCATTAAGCCTTGTCGCTACGGATAACGTACGATCATAGTTAGCCTCTGGTGTAGTCATATTCCGTATATTTCCTATTCTAGATAACAGTAATTTTGATTGTGTGTTTTTTGCATCAAAAATTTTAGAATATTGTCCCAAGATTTCATCTGCCACTTTTTGAGGAGAACTTATGATGATTTCATTTCTTACCCTATATACCGAATACCCAATTTTTCCGAGCGCCCGCTGACGTATTCTATCCGGGCTCTTACGATAATCTTGGTCGTGTATACTGCCATCCACTTCTACGATAAGTTTTCCTCCAATCAAAAAATCTGGAGTATATTTTATGCAAGCTGACAGTCTAATCAAGGGATTTGCCTGGAATTGGATCCCTTTTTTCATTAATGCTAAAGCCATGAGTCTTTCGGATTTTGTACTTGTTTGATAAAAGTTATACTTGTTAGATCCATTTGTCGGCTGTTTTACCATGGATGATGGTCTTCGGGTATATGATAATATGCAAGTTTTAAAGTTTCCGAATGGTTTGGGTTCTTCGGGATTAATGCTGTTAACAGTACGAATCTTTACACTGTAGAATCTTGTGAAGCACCCAGAAATATGTCATTCGACAGTATTTGTGATAATGACCTAAAACATAACTGTCGCATCACATGGACGTTAAGTTGTCAGGCTTTCCTTGTCTCATAGTGAAGTAATACTTCCCCACTGTCAAACGCTATTGATTTAACCAAATTGAATTCTTGAATCTCATTCAAGTCTTTAAATATAGTCATGCCGTTTCCAATTGCAACAGGATTAATGAATAAAAGAAATTCATCAATTAGTCCCAATTTAATTAAGGATGAATCAAATGAAGCACCACCATAAACGACCATGTCTTTGCCTTCTTGGCGCTTTAACTCCATGATTTCGTCTGTAATATCACCGGTCGCTATGTCAGTGTTTATCCACTTTGTTTTCTTCAATGTTTTGGTAAAAACAACTTTTGGGATTTCTATCATTTTTTTACCAAGCGCATACCAAGGGTCATTAGGTTTGTTTATCACGTCCGACCAGTAAGAAATAAAGCCATCAGCCATTTTTCGTCCCAAGAGAATGGTACCAAAGGATTCCGTTAGTTCGTTTACGTATTTGTTGATTTTGTCATCCTGCAACCCAACCATCCAGTCCATTTCACCATTAGGGCCTGCAATGCAGCCGTCTATGGACATTTGCACCTGTAGTTTTAATTTTCTTAACCCACTTTTGTTACTTACCATCTTTTAGGTTAACGGAGTACCGCTTATTAACCAACCCTCAATCCAGTAAGTTGAAAAGTCTCTACAGTATTGAAACCCGAGTAGTTAACGGGCCCGTCGGTACGAGCGCTAAAATTAGTCCTGTTACTGGATTCCGATACATATTACGAATAACATACACTGAAGAATGACCTTGTTTATAGTTGTTCGGCACCTATCCTATTTTTCTGTCGAATTTTTGAGTTTCTCAAATCTATGGACCGCGCCCTAGGTATCTCCTTTTCTGTACTCGGTGTGGTCTTATTTGCAGTATCAGCATTTTCCTCTCTCTTAATATTTGTAGAACCAGTGTTCGAAAACGTATAATTTGCAGCGGACTCGTGTATTATTTTTATTTGTTTTTTGTTTTTTACCAATTTTATTAATCCTGAATTTAGAATATCGGGACAATTACTTTAGTTTTATGTTTGATTTCAGATCCTTCACAGTTAATACCAAAAAACAGAGACATCATCATGTGGGTTAGCGTTATATTTTTCATTGTTTTCCTAATTTTCTATTTCCCGGTAGTAAGATACGCGTCTAGACAACTATAATCATAATTTGTTTAGATACCTCTTTATTCCAAACATTGTTTCAGTCATACCCTCGACATTTTCTTGCTGATTCATAAGCAGAACGATAGTTATCCATTGTACTCCTTAACATTTTTCAGATCCTAGAATCCTGATTAAGAACTAATTTTATGAGGGCCCGTCGGTACCCGTGACGTTATCGGTTCTAAATTAGGATTCTAATATAGGAATTAACTGCTAAGCTTTAAAGCTTTTCTCTTATGAGTATATTTTTAATAATTCGGTATTACCGCTCATCTAAATAGTTGAAAAATTAATTATAAAGATATGGATTTCAAATATACAATAATTGTTATACTTTAGAAATAAAAAAAAAGAGGAAGAACCTAAAAGCTATTGTGGTTCGTCTATTTCCCTATATTGTTGTAATAAGTGTAGCATATTCAGCGCTAATGCAGTCTTCACGGCCTCCTTAGTATCCAGATCTTTGAATTTCACAACTAGGTCTTTATCTTCATTCGTTACCAGTTCCGCCAGGATTGGATGCCTTGCCTTTAGGTCTTTAATTAAACTATCGGCGTCGATGGTTGTTGTTGTTGTATTAGTTGTTATTTCAGTCTGTGCATACGCCATATTTCCTGAATTGACAATCAGTGCAGTAGTTCCCAGTAATGAGACTGTCAGTGCAAAGATAGCAATTTTCATATATTTCATATTAAACATTACTTCTTAATCTCGTAGGTTCATATTTAACTGATTGCATTACAAAACTTCTCCTCAATAGTTCTCAGGTGATTTAGGGCTGTTACTGGATTCCACTACATATTATAGATAACGTAGCTTTAAAGTTTTCTATTCTAATTGGCAATTCGAGTTCGTCGGGAATCGTATTGTTAACAATTCGGATCCAAAATAGAGTATGACTTGATAAACAGATTTAAAAACATGTGACACAAATTAGATAGAGAAAAATGTATTCAGTCTCAGGATTTTTTTTAATTGTCACTTTCTTTATTATAGGCGTATCGATTTTGGCAGTATATACAACCACTCTGGCAACCGAACTTGGCTTAGAAAAAGATGATTTGCAGATTACTTCTCTTGCCCATTTAATGAAATCAATGGATTGGGAAAATGACTATAACGAAGAAAAAATTGGTGAAAGAATTCTGAAGGCTCAGCTTGACAATCTGAATATTACTCTTCAAGGTAACTTTACTAGAAATAATGTCACTGAAATAGAGAATAACTTTGCCACGTATAAATC
>JALYLJ010000172.1 GCA_030774295.1 Thermoproteota archaeon | reverse complement strand
GAGGGAAGGCGGTCGCCTTAAAAATAATGACAGGTGAATTGATTATTTTGTCTTATTCGTATCGGTATCATAACAATGTCATACGGATTCCTTCTTTTTCAAATTTGTAGGGTATCATAGCGATTCCTTGGTGGAACACCCAATGGCACAGTAGCAATGATGTATAGACTAGCTGAATGGTAAGAAATTTGAAATGGTAACCTCTTGCTATAAAGAAAGTTGGCGAAAAGGAAATTAGTGAGTTGTGAAAGCTGAGTGATGTAAGGAGATAGTTAGTAAAATGAGTAAGTGGAAGCAGAAAAAACGTAAAAACTTGGGAGACATTTTTGATAGACATGTAAAGTATGAATTCATAGATCATGATGTAGAGGCAACAATGAAGACGATGGTAAATGAGCCTATTGTACATAACGTGCCGGTATTGACAGGAGGGATTGGTTTTGATAATGTATTTAATTTTTATAAAAATCAGTTTGTTGGCAAGATGCCCGATGATACGAAGATTACACGCATTTCAAGAACTGTTGGTAAAGACCAGGTTGCAGATGAGCTCATTTTAAGCTTCACTCATGATATAGAAATTAAATCTATGTTACCCGGAATTCCTCCGACAGGTAGGTACGTTGAGCTTCCACATGTAGTAGTAATGAAATTCAAAGGAGATAAGATATTACATGAACACATCTATTGGGATCAAGCATCATTATTAGTACAAATTGGACTCTTAGATTCAAAAAGTTTACCTGTCACTGGAATAGAACAGGCCAGAAACCTTTTAAAATTATCAAAATCAAATGGGAAAATGCTCAAATAAAGCAAAATGTGAATCAAATTTGACACGATTTTTGGATTCACATATCAGATGTCATTTATGATTAAAATTTGTGACCAACAAATATGGATACTTATCCCCTCTAAATTGCCAGGTATAAAGCCATCGGGATGAGTAATGTTAGCATTTTGATCAGAAATCCTAATGGGCATTCTAAAATTAAAGAAAATAACTACAACAATACTGTTAACTATAAAGTTGTACTATCTGACTATGACACGTTCAGTCATGCGGGGATGGATGGACAATACACAGATATGGATATGTTCCAGGCTTTTCAAATATTACCATGAATTTACTAATAGGGGGACCACCCAGTGGGGTCTGTCATTGGGGCTAATGCGATCCAGAATTCACGTAGCTTTCAGTTGCATCCATGGTGTAATTTGAATTCGGAGCAAGGTATGCTACTTTCGTGCCGCTAAAATCAATTACTATTGGAATAAACGCTCTTGGATTTACTGCAGCAACGGTTTTAGGGGTCTCTCTTGACTGAGCAGGAGGCGCATGAGTTGCAAATAGTGGCTCTGAATTAGATTTAGGATCTAGAGGTAGATTCAGTAGAGTTTCCCACTTGAAGTGGAGCAACAAACTGGACAAAATATGTCATACCCTTACATTTAAATAATATATTATTATTTTACTAATTTGTAAGGGTAAACCTATGGTATCAATAAAGAAAAAGAAAAGCACAAAAGGCAATATATACTACTATTTACAACACACCGTAAGAAAAGGCAGGACAGTAAAATACAAAGAGATCTACCTCGGCAAAAAAATACCAAAAGATATAGATGAATTAAAAATTAAACTCTTCAGAGAATCTTATAAAGAATTGTATGATTCAATTCAGTTAATAAAAAAGAACTCCCAGAAAGAAATAAAAACCATGCCAAAATCGATGAGAGAAAAATCAATAGAATTATTTGTTACCAGATTCACTTATGATACCCAAAGAATTGAAGGTTCAACACTATCACTAAGAGATACTTCAAATTTGTTAGAAAGAGGAATTACTCCAAAAAATAAACCAATTGAGGATATTAAAGAAGCAGAGGCACATAAAAAATTATTTTATAAAATATTAATGTATCAAAAAGAAAAAGATTTATCGTACAACACAATTCTAGGGTGGCATCAATTCCTTTTTAGGGAAACAAAACCAGAAATAGCGGGAAGAATAAGAAAACATAAGGTTGGAATTTCAGGCAGCAAGTTTGTTCCACCATTAGGCGTAGAGGTATATCCACAATTGAAGGATTTTTTTAAGTGGTATACTAAAAATACAAAAAGGTTACATCCTGTTGAGTTAGCAGCGCTTGCACATCTGAAATTTGTAACAATCCATCCATTTGGAGATGGAAATGGAAGGATATCTAGGTTAATGATGAATTTTGTTTTGAACAAGAAAGAATATCCCATGTTTAACATTTCATACGAAAAAAGAACATCTTATTACAATGCATTAGAAAGATCACAAATTAAAAAAGAATGGAATCATTTCCTGTTATGGTTTATTAAAAAATACATTGCTAGTAACAAGACATAATTTAATGAAGTAATAAAAAACATTCGGAGAATAGTTTAGAATTTAGATTATTGGATGCAATCTGAAAGGTTTTTGCAAAGCTTGGTTAGTACCTTAAATTAGATTATGAGGATGATACTGAAGATAATACCGTCTGTATTGATTGCCCTTGGTTCTTTAGTGCTTCATCATAATCTAGCATTCGGGAGGAATTTGCAGATACCGAGTTTGTTAAAGCGTGGAAATAAAAGCTCTTTTATCATATTGCTTCGTTGAAGTAAATAATATCTGATGATACCTTAAGGACGTCCTTCATCATAACGTATCTTAGTTCAGTATACCCGTGCTTTTCGGCCATGAGTAAAATGAGATTTTGCACAAAAAATATTGATTCAAATATTTGTGAGACAATATCTTCATTATAAAGCTCAAAGTAAGAAATCTGCCGTCCTTCCAATTTGCCCATCCTCTTGGATACGTGCTCTTCTTTCTGACCCAGAACCCATACGTGGTGAGTTTTCTTTAATCCAAATATCGGTGAGTGGCAAAATTCTTCCAATTTATGTGCTACAGCAGTAGTACCAAAAAACTCTGCCATTTGTAATGATGCATACAGTGCAAGTGGGTAGAGCGTGTTGTTACCAAGTATAAATACTGTGTCATCGGGCAGTATCGTAGATTCAAGAAGATTTTGTGACAGTTTCACAGCATTTTTGTACCACACATCAAATTTCTTGGGCACAGTTATGCCAGCTACTTGTAAACACGTTACTACATTTGCAACAAAACTTCCAAAGCCCGCAGTGGGTGTATTTGTCCTTTCTATTTTTGGATGTATTATTTTATCACAGACTTGGGCCAGCTTGCTATTTTCATTAAATGTAATTGCCACTGTTTTGGCTCCCGCTTGAGAAGCCCGCTCGGCCACTGCTATATTGGCCCTCGTTTTGCCCGTGACCGAGACAAAACAATAAGTCCAGTCTCTGGGTAGCCTGGAGTTGGATAAATCTGAAGGGCTATAGCATCTGCATTTGTGGTCAGTAAAATATTCTGTAAAAAGGCCAGCCACGTAAGAGTCACCTGATCCTACATAGATGCATTTATCAGAAATTTTTCTATTATCTATGTTTCTTAGTTCTACTATTTGAGAGTGAAAATCTGATTTTAGAGCTTCAATAGAGTTCATTATATTAAATTAAGAATTTCAGGATAAAAAATTAACTAATTCTTCGGGCGGATTAATTGTAGATGAAAACAGCGGTAAGTCAATCACAAATATCACAAATATGCAATTGACAAACAAAAATCCATAAAATAAGTAATTTCATTCACTTTAAATATAGAATTCTCGATACAGATACAATAAGACTCGAGGTCATATGCTAAATTCAGATAAAACAATAGCGGGTTATGATGGGAATCCAAAATCAATCACTTTTACCATTATTCTTACAACCCAGAATCATGCGGTTCCAGCCTGTCTGGACCCAGGACGGATTCAATACATGTTGCCAAAGGAGATCCAATGTGATATATTCGTAATACACTACAACCAAGCCGATACAGTAGGGCCAGATATGGAGGCAATAGAGATCGGTCGCAAAGACAGAAAAAATGAAAAAACCCATTATCAGAATGCCGCTAACACAAACGATCCTAAACATGCGTGGATAAGAAGTAAATTTACAAGTGCGGTTATGAGGGGAGTAGAGTTATCCAACGGAAATTATCTTTTAGTTGCTGATGCAGATTATCCTTATCCTGAAGAACTTTTATCGCAAATGATAAATGAATTAATTCAATCTCCTGATTTTGTAATTATAGCATCAAGATATGCTAGAGGGGCGTCCGTTCAGAGATTGTCGTTGGGACGGACAGTCATAAGTAAAAGCGCAAGAGTATTGGCCAGACATGGGCTAAATGTTCAGGGCGTACAAGATCCACTGTCTGGTTGTTTTGCAATTTCACGCCCCCTTCTCAAAACTGTAAAGATTGAGGGACAAGGAGACGAATTACTACTTGAGATACTGGTAAACTTAAACAGGAACAAGAACCGAGGCTACAAGATACCGGCAAAGGAGATCCCTTTTGGACAGAAAGACAAAAGATCGACGAAAAAACTAAACACTGATAGAATTATGAGCTATTCAAAGGCAGTATGGCATCTCTATCTGTACGGACGGAAATCAGAAAAATTACAAAGTGACATTGACCGCCAAGAACAAAAAAGCCACAAATCAGTACTTTTTTTGTCAAAGGCAGGCAGATTCTTTACCGTGGGAGCAAGTGGTCTTGTTGTAAATTACGTCGTCTCGCTACTCTTATCTAACCTAATACCAAATATTTGGTATATTCATGCCACATTTGTTGGTATTATTGTTTCAATCTCTACAAACTTTGTATTGAATAAAGTATGGACATTCGAAGACTGGGATTTTTCTATCAAGCATTTTCTTAGGCAGTACGGCCTTTTTTTACTACTTTGTTCATTTGGTGCAGGCATGCAGTTATTTCTGGTATCCGTCTTTGTAGACTATTATCATATTCAATATCCCGTATCGTTAATAACAGCAGTTTGTATCGCTTCGATTGGTAACTTTTTGCTAAACAAGAAAATAACGTTCGGTGAAAAGATCTGGGAATGATTTTAAATGTCCAGCTCTGTATATTGAAGCCTGAAGGGGAGTATAAGTTCTATAAACTAAATTTCTGAATTAATTTTGGATATCGCAAGTTCTTGTAGTTGGATACAACCAGTGAAATTTCAGAAACAGAGAAATTAAAAAAGTCATTACCGGTCAAATCATTGTATTGACCAAAGATTTGCTCAAGATTGTTGTCGATTCTGAAATTTGTCTTCCTTTTATAATAACCTAGGGTGCACCACACGGATGGAAACTTTCTTCTGAAATTGGCACCAAGTATTGATT
>JALYLJ010000171.1 GCA_030774295.1 Thermoproteota archaeon | reverse complement strand
TGACATATCTTCTAAAAAATCCTGTTATCTTTTAAACTAAAATTTTCGTTAATAACTATCATATTAATGTTAGAAAAATATATTATAGTAATAATACTGACGCACATTAATTGGCTATTCGAAGAATACTTGTAGCGGTTGACGGTTCCAAGCCTTCCATTGATGCTAGCGTTCAGGCTATTGACATAGCTAAAAGATATGATGCGGAATTGATCGCCCTATATGTTGTCTCTCCTGACATCAGATACAATTATCTGGAAGATGTTATAACGCCGAGATTGCCTAGAGCTCTGAAAGATGTAATGATGATTGCAATGCAAAAGGGTGAAAAACATGTGGACAAGGTAAAACAAAAGGCATCAGAAAAAAATGTCAAGGTTAAAACCGATGTAGTTATTGGTATCTCATCCGTCGTAAAAGAGATCATAGAATATGCTGAGAAAAATAGAGTAGATATGATCGTTATTGGGAGTAGAGGTCTTTCCGGAATTAAAAAAATGCTTTTGGGCAGCGTAGCCAGTGGAGTATTGATATATTCACATTGTCTTGTATTAGTAACCAAATGAGTTTTTTGTCAAATTATGTCCTAATCTTTACCTAACCATTAGAACAATCTGACGAATTACGAAAATATGGCGGCTTTTAGTGATACAACTTTTTCTTTTTAAACAATGTAAAGATGTAAGTTATTAACAATACCCATCAAATTACTTCTTTCAATCCGTCTGAAGAAGCAATAATTTCCAAAAATATCAGTTTCCAATGACTAAATGAAAAATGAAAGAAACATAACAATTACGGAAATTGACATAAATGCAAAAGTAAACCATCCAACTATATTTGAAAAGCGAGTATTGATTTTATCTTCAAGTATTTTTTTATCATTGGCAAGTCTCATAACTATAAAAAGAATAGGAACTGTGACAACTGCATTAATTACTGCAGAGAGTATCAATGCGTGTATTGGATTAATATGTGAAAACGTAATCCAAACTCCAATCAAAGTGGATGCTGCTATTACTGCGTAGAATGATTTAGCTTGACTGAATTTTTTTTCTAGTCCCTCTTTCCAACCAAAAGTATCTGATAAAGCGAACGCCGAGGATGCAGACAGAACGGGGATTGCAAGTAATCCTGTCCCAATGATACCAAATGCAAAAATCAATTTTGCTATCTGGCCTGAATTTGGAAAACTCTTAACTAACGGCTCTAAAGCGCTTGCTGCTTGGTCAGCCGTTTGAATATTAGTTATGCCGGCAAAATAGAGACTGCCCGCGCTGGTTATAATTATACTCCACATAATGAACTGAGAAAAAAACATGCCTATGCCTATATCCTCTTTCATTAGCATTATTTCTCTCGGAGATACCTTGGGTTTACCTTTTCCAATCTCTTTTATCCTATGTTTTGTAACATCTTCTTCTGCTTCTTCAGATGTTTGCCAGAATAGAAGATAAGGTGATATTGTTGTCCCGATGACCGCTACAAACATAACGACATATTCGGAGCTAAAAGTTAATGAAGGAATTATCGTAAAAATTATCTGGCTTATGTTCCCTCCTACGATTACTGCGGTTATAACATAGGCGAAAAGTGAAAGTACTAAGTACTTTAGTACTTTGACATATCTGTCATATGGAATGAAAATTTCTGAAATTATTATAAAAGCTGAAAACAGAATGGATGTTACCACAAAGGGAACATCTGGAAATATGATTTTAATGGAAGCAGACATAGCTCCCAGGTCGGCTCCAATATTAATTGTGTTGGCAATTATAAGAAGACTTGATATTGGATATAGAATTTTAGTAGAGTATTTTTTCTTTATCAAAGCGGCTAAGCCATTTCCGCTTAAAAGTCCGATTCTGGCACACATTTCCTGTATAACTATCATTGTGGGTAATAGGAACAAAGTCATCCACAACATTCCAAGACCAAATTTCGCACCGGCTTGAGAGTAGGTAGCTATGCCTGATGGATCATCGTCTGCTGCTCCGGTTATTACACCAGGACCCAATGCTCTCAGAACTTGAGATATAGATCTTTGAATTTTATTGAATGTGGGCACATTTGATTTTGGATTTGAATTATGTTTCTTTTTACCACGCAACTGAAAAGCGCTTTATTATATGCCTACATGTATTTAGGATTTTAATGAGTGTCAGCATACAGGATATAATAAGTACTAATAAATTAACGACATTCATTGTTCTCAAAAGTACTGATACCTGTGGATGGGTCCGATAATTCCCATAGAGCATTAGAAGCAGCCCTATTACTTTCAGAAAAATTGGGCGCAAAGGTTACTGCAATTCATGTTATGGAAGACATCCCAGTTTTGCATATTCAATCAGAAAAACTGTCAAGAGAGCTACTAGATGCCCACAAAAAAGAAAGCCAACTTATACTATCGAAATGTTCAGACATAGATACAAGAAAGGGATTATCAATAAACACGAAATTGCTTCAGGGAAATCCGAGTTCAGCTATTCTGGATTTTTGTGAAAAGGAGAAATATGATATCATAGTCATGGGCAGCCGAGGAATGGGGAAGTTCAAAGAATTAGTCCTAGGTAGCGTATCAAGCAAGGTCTTGCATCATTCATCATGTCCTGTCATGATAATAAGATAATATGGAATTAATCAATTCAGATTTTTTATAGTGGATTCGATTAGAGAGGGAGAATTGAAGACAGACAAGAGAACATTCAGTCCCAGTCTTCTGGGGTTTGTCTAGCCTTAAACAAACCTTTTGATGTTAGCGTAACAGTATCACCCCGTATTATTATATATCCCTTGGCTTTTTCGTACTCCGTAAGCGTGTCAAATATAAACCGTTCATCGAGCGCGAAGAGTGGCAGTCTGATCGACTTAAAATCTCGTATCGTAAAGACTGTTGGAGAACTCTTTTTGAATGCTTGATCATACAAATCACATAGTTCACTCATGAAATTCCATATGAGAATCTTCTTGTCCCTAACTAAGCTAGTTCTGGCAATTGCGTGAAAATAAGGATCATTCCTATTTTCTTCGTACAATCTACGTGCTAAATCCGTTGCAGTTACTATTCCTAGTAATACATTGTCTTTAATTATAGGAAGTCGCCTAATTGAATACTTGATCATGACCAATGCCGCATCGTAAATATAGGCATCGTCGTTAAGCGAAATCAAAGGAGAAGACATAATCTCTGAGGCTTTGGTAAGTTTCGCATCTTTACACTCAAAAACTAACCTTCTAACAATGTCCCTCTCGGTGATAATTCCTTCTGGATGTTTAAGTTCATTCAAGATAAGTACCGAACTCTTACCTTTCACTGTCATAGTCCTTATAATAGTATCAACATAATCCGAACGGTAAGCAGTTTCGAGTGGAGCAGGAGTCATTATGGATGTAACGCTAGTAGTTTTGTCATTATCCATGAGCAGGATTACCTCTTCCTTGAAATTTATTCCCTCTGATAACCACAAAGTAAGATCCACGTCAACCCCATATTTCAGGATTACGTATGCATTTCAATACATTGACCACTACCAAATTTGACCAGAAAAAATTAGGTCAGGGAGAAACGATCGCTTTGATGGAGAATTCGTCCGAAGGGATTTACTTAGCCTTAATAACAGAATATAAAGTAAATTTGATCGCATTAAAGAGATTGAAATGTGTCTTAGAGACTAAGATTTGCGTATGTATGATTTAATTTTTTCCTTCATTTCAGGAGTCATTATCTCTTCTTCCTTATAACCATGGTCTTTGACTGCATGTTGTGTTGCATTCTTCATAATCTCTTCTTCTGTTTCGCCTTGTACAACACAATCGCAATCCCTACCAACATCTCGACATGAAATTGTATACATACAAGTTTTAATACAAATTACGTACTTAAGTTTTCATTTCTATTGGCCTGAAAATACAGTTCTGTCCAGATTGAATTACTACATCCAATTATTAGGATCGGAAACTAATACTCTCTTATCTTATGTATCTACAGTGATATCAGTGGACTGATTAATAGTCCAACCTATTCCATAATTAAAACAGATTTTGTAATGTCACCTTATCCAATTACTTTCGAATAAAGAGTATGAAACTCTATCTATCTCATGGTAAAGTCAAGGCAGCTCATAACATAAGAATTTTAAAGAATGAAATGTGGACAACTATGTGAACAAGCAAATTTCTTTCGAAAAAATAGTAGTAGTATTTCCGGCAAAAAATGAACAGGATACCATTGAACACGCCATAACAACTGCAAAAAAAAGCCGTCATAGTCCCGAGGTAATAGTTGTTGATGCTCATTCGTCAGATGCAACAGCTGAAATAGCCAATAAAATTGGTGCAAGGGTGATTCAACAAGGGGATAGACTATTTCCTGGAAAAGGGATCGCCATGAAAAAGGGACTGATTGAAGCTATTAGTATTGAAGCAGACATTATATTATTCCTTGATGCAGATATAAAGAATCTCACTTCCGAGTGGATTGATAAACTAGTAGATGGCTGTGCAAATTGTGACATGGTAAGAGGCTACTACCAAAGACATGCTCGAGATGCTCCAGTAACAAAGCTTATTGCAAAACCGATGATCCACATCTTTTTTCCCGAGCTTTCAAATATTGAACAACCATTGAGTGGTGAAGTGTGTGCAAGAACACAGGTGTGGAAAAATCTATTGGAAAAAAACCCTCCAGATGGATGGGGAATTGATATTTGGTTGCTGATAGAAACCGCGATGTCAGGTTACCAGATCAAAGAAATATTTCTTGGTCATAAGGAACACACATCTTTTGAAGACTACCGGGAAGATGTAGGGAAATTGGCCAAAATGGCCGAACAAGTAGAATTCGCAATAATAAACGAAGCTTTTAAGCATGGTAGAATTAATTTACATAAAGATGTCAAAATATAGTTTATCACGTCTGTTCCTAAAAAGTCGTGTTATTTTTGACTAAAATATTTGTTAGTAATGTACATGAGATCAAAGTTCCCAAATGTAGAATTATGATATATTCCATCTTATGATTTGGATTCATATCTGCTTGGTCCCAATAACGAAGTGGGACCATTTAAGAGCGATTGCTGACTATTAAAACTCAATTTATAGTAACGAGATATTATTAGGGCACCACATCTTGAACTGATGGCTGAATCAAATAAACTCGTGGTATTCAGCAGTGTTTGGTCCTTTTGTTAGTAGGTTCAATATATTGTATTGGGCATTCACCATCTTCTTTGATGCCCTCATTCTATCCATTGGTCTGGCCGTTTCATCAAGTGCAATTGCCCTGCTGATTCTGAAGGATTCTTCCAATGTTTCATATAACCTGTAGGCCCTACTTTCAATCGATTCTAGCATTACTTTGGACCAAAATTCTTTGTCCTCTTTATAGATTTTTGATTTATATCTATAGAAAGTTGCATTTGGAATTCTTAGTATTTTCATAATTTCTCGATCTTTTTTTAGGGGTAAAAGGCTCCTCACTTGTTTCATCAATTTGAATTGGCCTTCTTTTCTACTTTTGGTGCCTCTTACTCCTTCAGGTAACATATCTAATACGATTGCTTTCATTCAACCTCAAGTATTTGAGAACTTCCAAAATCTCTCACAACCTCTCACAACGATGAGCGTGGAATTTTTCTTATTACTAATTTTTGAGCTATTTTAATGAATTTTGTTAATTGTTAGCAATAAATTCACTCTTAAAACACTATAAGTCAATCTTATGTTAAACTCAAATGACGATATATTTCGTCTGAGTGAATATTACTTATATTACAACCGGAAATTGGACAGAGGTAAAAAAATGTTCCTGTTTTAGCAATCAATTTTCGTCGCTTGCTTAGTTCAATGATAGAATATTCTTTTTCAGTAGAATTTCTGTCTGGTGATATTTGTGATGTATGTGACGGGGGACTTTGATTGGCAGAAAATTGGTCAAGGCCAATTACAAATTACAAATATATACACTAATCGTCCTAATTCTGTAAATGCTGATATAATGAAAGAATTTATGAATTCTTGAAAAGTGTAGGTAACTCGGAAAACTATCAGAACCAGAATTCAAAATAGATAATTGGGCGATGCAAGGTTTTTGGGAAAAGATATATCATTTTATGAAATACAGATAAAAAGATCAGATAGTATCATTCTTGAATACTAAAATAGAGAATAGTGATATTGATCTAGATAAAAAATGGATAGGGTTACTCAATAAGGATATATTCATAAAAGTGGAATACTTACGTGTGAAATTACTTAACTATAGGCCAGCTGAGAAAATTAAGAATAACAGTTACTAATTGGAAATAAATCATAAACATTAAGCACCAAAAATATCGAAAAGTCCGAGATATGTATGCAGGAGGATGAGGTTATTGGAATACCGGAAGATGTCTTGATTGTTTCAACCGCAGAAGAGCTGCTTTCTATCAAAAGCATGCGAAAATAGTTTTCAGTGATTCCAATTCAGAAAACATGTTACACTAACAATCGCGTACGGTTACCATCTATTATACATGGAAAAACCGAAACGCAACAACACCTATGATTTGTTGGCACTTGACAGTTACTTATAAGATTGTAATTATGATTGTACCTGCCTCTTGTAACCTTACATAAAACACATAAAAAGCTGGATTGTTGAGTAGGTTTATATATAAAAGCTAGAGAGTCAATGCTAATGCAAGGAAGAAAACTTATGCTGCCTATTGTAGTCTTAATTATGCTTTCACTTATTGCTACGAGCAATGTTGGCGCACAGTCTGCCCCCAAGTCTAATAGGGCTCTACCTCCTACGATAGAAGTATGTTTTGGTACCGCAACAGGAACAATAGAATTTGTATGCAAAGATGAAAACCACCATTATAGAGCTATTGATTGTGATGAGGTAAACGGAGATACACGAGAGTGTCTTTCAGGCGAATGTACGATAACAAAAGGCAATGACTGTGCAAGTATTCGTTCCTCGTATGAGGACTCGTCCAATAATGAACCTCAATGTTCCCTTTGCACTACTATATTTGCACCGGTGTACAACTAGTATATAATAAGTATATAATAACCGTCCTGAATTGAAAGGTTGGCTTGATTTGATGTTAACTGCAAGTTGGTGAGGATGGAAAATCTGCTCTTTCTCCATTAGAGGCTCTAAATTTTACGTTCGTTAATACTCCACCGGCGGGATCAGAAACGCATTGTCCTATTATTTTAATGGGTACAGAAGATACACTATCTACACTGCCACAGATATCATCACTAGTTTCTTTACCAGTAAGGGTAAAATGACCTGAGGGAGATATATTGCCTCCAGTAATAATACCAGATTTAAAGACATCACCTGAAGCGCCATGTGTTGAAATATCCCAGTCACCTGTTAAAGATGACCGAGTAGACCGTGCTTCAAAAGCGATAGGCCCTTCATGTTTTTCGCCGCTAGGACAAGTAATAATTCCAGTTCCACTTCCTGGCTCAACAACTGAAGTATATGCATTAGCTTCGTGTAGGTATGTAAGTAGAGACATAGAAAATAAAATTAAAATTATCATGACGAGTATAGAATTGATACTTTTTAACACTGAAGCTTTGTTGATAATATCAGCTATTAAAATATTG
>JALYLJ010000170.1 GCA_030774295.1 Thermoproteota archaeon | reverse complement strand
TTTCGTAGACAGTATGGGAAAAGCTGCTGCATTATCGACCGTCCAAATAGACGTTGAAAATGGCGAAAGATACAACATTGAATTTGTTGATACTGATGGGCAGAAAAAATATCCAATTATTTTGCATAACTCTCCGAGTGGAGCTGTTGAGCGTGTAATGTTTGCATTACTAGAAAAATCGGACAGGGATGCTACCAGGGGCAAAGTCCCAGCCTTGCCATTGTGGCTATCACACACACAGGTGAGAATTATTCCGGTTGCTTCAAAACATTTAGAATTCAGCCACAAAATTTTAGGTGAATTGGACAGGAATAATATCAGGGCAGACATTGACGATAGAGAGCTTTCTGTAGCAAAAAAAATCAGAGAAGCCGAATCAGAGTGGATTCATTTCATTATTGTCATTGGAGATAAAGAAGTAGAGGGCGGAGAATTGATGGTTAGAGAAAGATTATCCAAGTCTCAGTATGGTATCAACCTGGAAAATTTGATAAAAAACATCAAGTTACAAGTTTCAGACAAGCCATATCTACCACTAAATTTGCCTAGCTATCTGTCAAAACGACCAATAATCATGGCTTGATTCGACGTAATAATCACGTGCTAAATCGGGCTTTTCACTCTAATGTTTTTATATTTCGTAACTAGATCCTTTTCAAATGGGAAGAGTAGACAAAGGAGTAAACTGCAGCGTAAGTGGTTGCGAAAATCCAGCAGAAAGATCCATAAGTGGAAGTAAGGCGAGCATGGCTTCAGATTTGCAAGTTAATACGTCAAACAAGAGAGTCTATTTATGCAGACCACATTACAAAGAATGGAAAAAGGTAACCAAGGAAGATAGAGAAAACGAAAGAGCTAGATGGGGCTAACGAATAATGCAAAGGCAAACAAATGGGAAATTGAAAATTTAAAACCACATCTATTTAAAAATAAACCAAGCTAAACCAAACTAGACGTATTTTCTAGGAATTATTCTCAGAAGTGTTTGTGTTGCAAGTGCTCCCTCTCTGTAATCACCATTTTTGAGTGAAACTTCCACAAGATCCAGTCCCACCAAATTTGCTGAATCGTCAATACTTTTAATTATCTTTAGTATTTCAAAGGGATCCAATCCAAATGGTTCAGGAGTTCCTGTGCAGGGAACATAAGGCAAGTCGTAAACATCAATGTCAAATGATATGTATACGTTTCTATTGGAAGTAACCTTAGATATATAATTAGTTACATCATCAATACTTTTTTTTATTTCCCATGGATCAAATGTAACAATGCCATTTTTTTCTGCAAGGTTATTTTCCTCCTTGTCGGTCTGTCTGATACCTATTTGTATCATATTTTTACCCTTGATGTATCCTTCATCTATGAGTCTATAAAACGGAGTAGTATGGCAGAGTTTCAAACCTTCATATTCAGGTTTTAAATCGCGATGCGCATCAAAGTGAATCAGCAAAGGCTGACTTTCAGAAAGACCTTTGAAACAAAAATACGTGATGGTATGTTCGCCTCCCAGCATGAACGGTTTCTTTTTTGTCCTTTCAAGTTCTCTCACCAGCGCTGGAATTTTCTCATCTAAAAATGCAAAGACCGAATCTACTTTACCTTCATCATCATGTGGAATCTTAATATCCCCTAGATCAAAGATTTTTGCAACATCCCTGATATCTTTTTTTTCATCATAAACATATGTTTCAATTTGACGAGCAGAAGTACTCCTAATAGCTTCAGGGCCTCGACTAGTTCCCTTTCCAAACGACGTTGTCAGCTCTAGTGGAATACCAAAAAACACAATATTTGCCTCATTAAATGTAGTTTTCGCATCGATATCACCAAAGGAACATCCAGCTTCGGTCCTCTCCGGAGTAATAAAGAAAGAATCTAAAAGATCTAAAATATTTGTCAATTTGCCTAAATAAATGATGGAATCTTATAATATTTATTTTTAAAGTAAACTGATGATGATAACAATTCTAATTTGACCAGAACAATTCATCCAAGTTGCTCTGTCTTGGTTTGCCAATTATGGATTTGAAATTTACGTCCAGGGCTGTCAAAAGTTGGTCAAAAGTTGTTTCCATCGCCTCCAAGTATTTATCAGTATCTATTTCTTTATGGGTTGCTAGTTCAACTGGCTTGACCCCTTCAGCAGTCTTTGTTTTTACATAAGATATTATGTCGCCCGCCTTAATTTCTCTACCATTATCGGAGAACTGCATTGCAGCCTTTATGTGCTGAGGAATTCCCTTGATTGAATTTGTATGGGAATCACGGCCGTCTATTGATGTTATTCTAACAGTTTCATTTGTCTTTTTACCATATTTTTCCGGAGATTTGTTTATCATGACATTAAAAGAAAGTTCCTCCAAAGGATATTTGTCTGTCTCTAATTTTTTTGCGCTGTCTTTAATAAGTTCTTTGATTTTCTCTCTAGCAGTATCAAAGTCCTTTTCTGTATTGACTTTACCCAATATTTCTAACGTACTGTAAAATGTTTTTCTAATAAAATTCGGAGTGTGAGACTTTTTGCCAGTAAGGCCTTTTACATCAACCGTTCCGTCCTTCAAGACTCCTAGGTAATTTTTCTTGAGGTTGTTAAATACGACATAGCGATATTCTTTGTCCAGTTCAAGATCTACGCCCTCATTGGCTTTTGCCCATTTTGAAATTTCTTCTACCTTTCCTTCAGAAGGATTTCGTAAAAACAATGAATCTGTATCTCCGTACACAACTTCTATACCAGACTCTTTGCATTTCTGTATTGTTTTGGTAATAATATTTCTTCCAATAGCTGCAGTGGCATCGGCAACTGGCAGACAGTACAACGGAAATATTTCAGCTCCCATAACACCATAGCTTGCATTTAGAATAACTTTAATTGCCTGACTAACAACTGTGTATAGCTGGCGTTCCTCTGGTGAGATTGTTTTATCTTTTGAAAGTTGTTTATAGTAGTTAACTCGAAGATCTCTAAGTGACCCTATTAGAAGTGAGGTTATTCCTTTCTTCTGATTGCATGTCCAGTAATCCGTATCAGGAATTTTTTGATTGGGATCTTGTCTGCATGACTCATGGGGACAGTTTACTGTTTCATACGATAAATTATGGACCTTTATAATGCTAGGATACAGACTGGCAAAGTCAAGCACTGATACATTGAAGTGGATTCCTGGTGTGGGCTCTACTACAAGTCCTCCTCTGTACTTTTTTTCTTTAATGATTGCTGACGAAGAAGCCTGTCCCTTGAACCGGAGCTCTTCACTCTGAGGAATCAGCGCGTTAATCTTTCTGTGTTCATAATACAACATTCCCCTTATCCACTGGTTGACACCAACTCTAGAGAGGTCTTCAACAGAAAGTCTGGATATTCTGGCAATTACAAACAATAGTTTCAGCAAGAGACTGTCATTGAAGCTTGTAAGTCTAAAAGTTAATTCAGTGTCCTTAAGACAGTATTGAGCCAACTTTTGAATAGGAAGATCGCCTATGTTTCCATCAAATTCGATTTTGCTATCATTAAGAAGCGCTTCTGATATTGCATTAAGCCTAAATTCCGAATATTTGTGACTAAAGGCGTAAATTTGAATCGATCTATTTTGAAATGTTCTAAATAAATCAATATGAACTCCATGTTTTAGCTGAACTGGTTCTGTCTGGATTCCTTTCTTTACGAATGAATCCCTCTTTACCACTAGAGGGATTTCTTCTTTTGGTATTATGCTATGGTTAACAGGATCAATTTCGGGATCTTGAGACCTTTCATAAAGGTATGGAAGGTCAAAATCATCACCATTAAAGGTAACTAATGCGCCATAAGACCAAATTACCTTGAATGTTTTTTCTAAAAGCTCTTTTTCAGTCTTACACATTTCTGCTTCTGGGATTAACTGTGTTCCGTCGTTGGGATTTTTGTCTTGATCAAGAAGAAATACTTTTCGTAACCCATCATTTGAGACGATACCCACTGCAGTAATTTTTCTATTATGTTCTTTTGGAACAGGCATTCGCCCCTCTTCTGAATCTACTTCAATATCAAGGGCTATTCTTTTCATTTCGGGTATGGGTTGATTCAGTAAATCTGCCCATTCTCTGACGTATTCTCGATACTTGTCATTTCTTGCCTCTTTGCTTTCGAGGATTTTATCCCACAGAAAATTTTTAAGGGCATTGTGTACTATTTCGGACATTTTATACGGGTCTTCTATTATTTGGTCTCCTTTCCTCGTATAGTATGAACCTGGAATTAATCCGGTATCATAAAGGTAGTTTTCATGATATTTGATATTGGCTTCCCAAACATTGAGTTTTTCTCTGATGCCACCCTTTCCACCAATTGATAGAGGGTCAGGAGCAATTATTTTTATTGCTTGAATTTCTTTGTCTAGCATAAGATCTAATTTTGGTATTATTTTTAACTGGAATTTCTTTTCAATTGCTGCGATTTCTTCTGCCCTTGCCTTGTTTTCCAATTTAGTATAACAATAAGGTTTATGATCCGTTTTATCTTGCCAAAAGTATATGATGTGCAAAGTTGGATCGTAAAATTTCAGTTGGACTTTCTGGTTTTCACCAGAATAAATTGCTGATATTAACATGACACGAGTATTTTCTGGAAGCTCCTTCCAATAGCTTAGACTCTGTTTATCATTTTGAATAAGGGGCGATTGATCCATATGACTCACTGGGAATAGTGTCAAATATGAAAAAAGGATAATTATCTTTTGCTACTGATAACCAAATTTTTGTAAGCTAAAATGTGTTTTGCAGTAGGGCTAGATAGTTATCATGTTGCTGTCTTTTTCTTTTCTTTTAATGGCAAAAATGCCTACAGCGTATAGGGCAATCATGGGTAGCGCAACAAACCACATTGTTACACCGCTTCCATCTGGTGTGATTACAGCGCCAAAGATTGTAATGATTATTATTGCATATCTAAAGTTTTTTTGCCAGAACCTTGAATCTGTCAGACCGCTCAAAGATAGTGCATACATTATTACTGGAAGCTGAAAAGCTATGCCAAAACCCAATACGAATTGGAGTACAAATGTTATAAAATCATTGACCGTCAGAAATGTCTCGGCGCCAATTGATTCTCCATATTTGTAGAGAAAGTTGAGTGTAAATGGGATTACAAGAATGTAGGAGAATACAACACCGAATATGAATAAGAGAAATATTGGCAGGATTATTTTGAGGATGTTTAATTTTGAAAATGGCGATCTGATTTTTTTGTCTTGTTCTGCTGTCGATTTCTCATAATTTTGTATACCATCATTAGAATCTTGTTTGCCTGATGCTGCCCCACCTTTATCTTTAGTTTTTCTTTTGCTTAATACTTGATCAAATGCCGGGGAAAAGAACCCAAATATTTCCCTGATTACGACTGGAAGAGAACAAATCAAGCCTATTAACAAGGAAATGTGAACCTGAGCGAAGAACACTTGACCGGGGGCCGTTTGGATAAGCTTTACCTCCGGCGGAAGTAACGTGTCCTTCATAAAAGCTGTCAGCTGGAGGGCCACGTTGCCAAACGGATCTGGATATGGATAGAATATCATTAAATTATTTTGCTGTCCTCCTGCATCCAGCAATGGAAGTTCAATTGGTAGGACTGCCGCCTTTATACCAAAACTCATTGAAAAGATAGTGATTATAGCGATGCAAATTACGATATGAATCATTCTAATTCGTAATTCATCGATATGTTCAGCTATTGACATTCCAGATGAAGACATTACAATGTTCGCAATTAGGCAATCAGGATATAATAATTATTTGATGAGAGTATGTGCTAATATTTACCGAACTTATTGAATAACTTATGAGGAGAACCTACTGGTTCCATAATTTCATATATAAATCCTTTTAGAAGGTGAAAACCAATAGCAGTTCATGCAATATCACAAGGCTTCTATTCTTGGTCATGAACGATCTAAAAAGGCGCAGCTAAAGCTATTTGATTACACTGGATATGCCATGTTAACGTACACCACAAAACAAGATAGCAATGGGTTTGCTCCTGTTGGCGAAGAAATGCTAGTAGCTAAAATGGAAAGGGAAGCTGAGGCCATGTTGTTTCTGTGTGATAATGATGGTTACGCCAAGGCCCAATCAAAACCGTTACCAAAAGAAAAAGCCGAAGAAGCATATAAAAAAATGTTAGATGACGGTATTCCGGAATTTAAGGGTCAGATAAAGACAGTTACATGATTTTGTAGACCGTAATTGCTAACGCACATTACGAGGCAGGTGAATTTTTTTAATAAACGAAAATTCGATTTTGTGTATTATATTATGTTCTGAATCAAAACATAAGCGTTACTCTTTAGAATAACCTTTAATACAAATTATTGCGGTTATTGCCGCGATTATTGCAGCAAGTTATGAACGCCACTAATAGCTACCTATGAGAATGTCATACAAAACTAAGCAGTAATCTTTGTTCCACTTTGACTATTTTTCATTACAAGGTTCCTAATGACTCTGGGGTCTGATTTTATGACCCATGTAGGAATTTTGGATCTCTCAATTACCTTTAATGCAACGATATCCATAAGATCGTAACTTCCTGCCTGAGTGCTCTCGGTATTCAAGAGGTTCATGCATTTTTTTATCGTAATTTCTTTGAACATTTTTGCTTTAGGATTCTTGTTTGGATTAGAATCATAAATTCCATCAACATCTGTCGCATTCAGGAATTTATCAGCTTTAATTTTTTCACAAATAAGCGCCGCTGTGGCGTTTGTACTCTGACCTGGATGAAGACCACCACTGACTATTATTTTTCCTGATTCACAGGCAATGCTGATTTCTTCAAGGCTGCTAGGAATAACTGGATAAACAGAATCTCCTAGTGCTGCAGACAGTAACATTGCATTTAGCCTTGATATTTCAATACCCATTATGTCCAGACTACTTTCATCAGAACCCAGTGATCTTGCCAAGTTAACATAATGCCTAGCAATTATTCCACCTCCAGATACTACAACTGGTTGTACCCTGGTTTGCATTTCAAGTAAAAGTCGAGCGTATTGCTTTAGCGATTGAGACGTAGTCTTGAAATTAAAAACGCTGCCACTTAGTTTTATGACTAGAATTTTCTTTTTTTGTTTTAATGTCTGGGAGATCTTCATTGCTTTTCGGGTAACTCCTTATCTAACACATCTTTTGATATTATTGTAATTCTTTTTCGATCCTTATGGTTGGTATATACCCTGATCATATCAAGATAACCTGTTATTGAGTTTACCAAAGGCAGATTAGAAACTGGTTGTTTAAAGAATTCATCCTCGCTAACAAGAAGAATTGATTTCATTTCTTGCTTGTTTGGCGCAAGTGGCACTAGTGAAATGCCATATGTATCAAGAAAAATTTTTTTCTCATCAATATTAGCCAATCTTGCAATTTCCAATCTCAATTCTTCAATTTTATCTCTATTTAACTTTGTATAATTGTCTCGTTTTCGAATAAATCTCTCATAAACACATTTTAGTAATTTCCTATCCAAATAGTTGGAAATCATTTCTTTTGCAACTTTGTTATTTTGTGATGATGAGATGCTGCAAATTATGCTTTCATCTGTTAGGTTAAGATAATCAGTCAACGCTAGTCCTCTTAGGTTCAATATATCACTTGAGAGCAAGATAGAGTGCAGTAGCATTACTTCAGCAGATCGAACTGTCTTGTGGAAATAGACTGCCCGGAACATCTCAAAACGCGAAATTATCATTGATTCAAAAGAGTAAAAGGATGAGATGTCCAAAGCCAGGCTTTTGCTGTCAGTTACCCTGAATGAATTAATAATCCTGTGATAATCGACTTTTCCATACTCCACGCCCGTAAAGAATCCATCTCGAGGAAGATAATCCATCAGGTCCGACGAAAGACTTCCTGAAATTATTTCATTTTTGAATTTTACTTTTGAATTACCAAACGAAATCTCACTTATCGTTTGCGGAGAAAAGCCATAATCAGAAAGAATATCACCTATTTCAGTCTTACATACTATTTTGGCCCCAAGTGTTTCATGATTACTGTTGCCTGTAACCTTTAGTGCTTCTTCAAAAAGATGTGAAAAAGGTCCATGACCAATATCGTGTAGTAGAGATGCTACACGTAGCTCCTGAATTGATTCTTTGTCTATTACGCCCATAGAAAATAGATGTTCTCCTGCCAAGCCTGCCACATGCATTGTTCCCAAAGAGTGTTCAAACCGTGAGTGTTGGGCTGCCGGATATACCAGATGAGCGCCTGCCAATTGTTTAATTCTTCTTAATCTTTGAAAAACGTTTGAATCAATTATCTTTTTTTCGAGCTCTGTAAACCTGATAAACTTGTGAATAGGATCGGTTATTTCTCCAACGAATTTCATGTGGTGTAAATAGAATTGAACACTACATTGAATTAAATTTTCACAGTATTTCTTACTATTCTAAGTACCTGACTATGAACATCGTCGACTGATTTTTCTCCGTCAATAACATACCACTTGAATTTTTTTGCAAGAAGCCTGTATGTTTTTTTTACTTTGAGAATTAACTCGCGGTCTTTTTCAAACGTATCAATGACACTATTTTTAGATCTAGTAACCAGGGTATCTGTTTTGATATCTATGACTATTACAAGATCTGCTTTAGGTAATCCTTCATCCAACGCAAGAAGCCAGTCTAATTTCAATCCCTTTGAGACTCCATAGACCAGATTGGATTGATAGTATCTGTTCATGATAATTGTCGTTCCTTTGTCAATTACTCTGTCTATTTCGGTCTTTTTCTCCCATCTGTTTGCAGAAAGAAGCATCATTTTCACCTGATCCGAGTAAACTCTTTTACCATCAAGAAATTGCTTTATCTCTTTACCAATTGGAGTAGTATAATCGGGGAAATCAAATTTGACACACTTGCTCTTGAATTTCTTTAATAGTAAATTTGCCTGTGTTGTTTTGCCTGCTTTGTCAATTCCTTCTATTACGATGATCTTACCCTTACGCAAACACTTTGTTTGAAATGAGTCATAAATAAAAAGTATGTCAAAATCAAATAGACAATGGCAATCTATAGCTGCCCGAGCCTGTAGAAATTAATTGTATTTGTTTTTGTAATCGTCTTGTACTTGGGTTCATCTTATCAAATCTCAAAGCTATTTCTTGAATCTGATTGCTTCATTCACTCAAACTTGTAAAGTAAAAGCAGTTAGGCTTGAGCTTTTATCCACACTCAATATTGCCTTCGAAAGCTCCTTTCCAACCTGTGTCAGCTCGAACTTGGATTTTTCCGTTATTTCCGCAGTCGCCATGGATTGAAATATTTGCCTTTTTATCCAATCCACAAATATTACTTGTCGTCTCTTTACCCTCTAAATCATAATTTTTCTTGTCTATTTTTCCAGAATCAAGGTAGCCGCCATTGCTTGTCTTGTCGTCAGAAGAGGCATCCAAAACTACTTCCCAACTTCCAAAGATAGGCAAATCGTTCAAAAATGCACTGAATGAAAGTTCGCCCTTTTCTGACTTGCCACCAGGACAACTGATTGTGCCATCTCCATTTCCTGATGTCCCTAATCCATGAGCTACAGTAGCAGCAGAAAACAAGTTAATCATGAAAAGTAGTAATACTTTCACTTTAACTCCACCCTCCAAATTCATCATTCTCTCTGGAATTCAAAATAATTTATATATTATGTAGAGTGGTTCCAGATCATAAATAGGAAAAAATGACACGAATCATTTAACACTTGACAATATCCTAATAAAGTTTATCATTGATGATTATCAATAGCGATTATCTTTTGATTAATCTAAATTTCTTATGTATGTGTTGAAACCAGAAGAATAATCGGCAAATGTATGCACTCATAATACAAATTTTACATTATATCTTCTAGTTTCTATATCTTCAAGTTATTATAAAGGATCAATGAATAACGAATGAACTAAAATGGCACAGATGCCGACTCTAATTCCAAAAGAAGTAGAAATCCAGAGATTAAAGAAAATCTACATTATGGTCATTATGCTGGGTTCAATCGCAGCATCCGTAGAAGTAGATAACTTTGTTGACGGATCTCTTCATCAAACCGCAATTAGAGACAGTGCATTTACACCAGCTCATTGGTGGTTATACAGTCACTTTATTGCCCTACCGTTAGGTTGGGGATTTGTGGCAATGTATGACAGAAGGGTACCTGTACTAAGGGGTCCTGGAAACTCAATGAACACTGGTTTAAAGATAACCATCATAGGCTATCTTGCAACCATGTTTACAATTGGTGTAAATGAATTGTGGCACTTTTGGTTTGTGGAAGAAATTTTCTCAGTTCCAAACCACTGGATGTTTAACATGGGAGTCGTAGTGGCTTTCATGGGTGCTCTTGCATACGTAGTAAGAGTATACGCACGTCTAGTAGAATTGGGTGCTGAAACTCCTGGAAAGAATCCATACGTGGCCGAAATGTACAAGCTTGCACTTGAAGGAAAGCTGTACAGCAGATCTATTCCATAAGCTAACTGTCACACTGTCGATAAAAGCAGGAAAACGACGACCTTTTTTTTCTTTTTTTAACAAATAACTCCTAGTGGATAGTATGGCCTTTTGACAAAGATTCACATTTGATATTTGCATCCTTGTTGCATCCATATCTCACAAGAGAAATGCAATTTAAAGTCCAACTATTTGAAAATATTCTTATATAGAAATATGCATTAAACAATTGATGGCTAATGATAATTCTGGATTTCCTTTAAAAGTTCTTGAAAACGAAATACAAGATAAAGATAGAGACATCGTAAGAATTGATCCGGAAATAATGCGTACGCTAAACATTGCTGAGGGCGCCGTTGTTAATATCATTGGTCCTAAAAATAGCACCAATATTATTTGTCTCTCATTGCACCCTACTGATGAGATCAAAGATAATTTGAATAAGAATTACAATAAAAATAGCAACAAAAATACAAATGATAAAATAATTCGAATTGATGCCAAAACAAGAGATTCTATTGGTACCAATATAGGGGATTATGTCTATATAAAGAAAATTGTTCTGGCTGAAAATGACAACAGACCTGGGAGGATGAACATTGAATTAACTGACGATACTGCAAATTCCATAATAATAAATGGGTCTTGTATTAATTTTGATAAAGAACGTCCAAAGATAATGGAATTCATGGGATCTCTTCAAAAAGAAGTACATATGGACAATATCTATTGCAAGTGTTACGCTAATGGCAAAAAAACTCTAGGATGGGATTTTTTTCATGTTGCCCTAGACTTGAGACTAGTACAAAGATTGATTGAAATACACCCTGAAATTAACAAGCAGGAAGCAGCAAGTATTGAAGAACGATTCGTACTGTGGTTATATGCAAAATTTAGAAAAAGAAAACTTGATTATCACATGAAAGTTAGCGAAATCCCTTATGAATCGGTAACCGGGTTTCGATTAAACCCAAATGATTTCAGGAATATTGAAGATATGGAAAGTATGCGTTAACTTTTCCTTATCACAAAACCCTACTTTTTCAAAATGAAGATACCAGACGAAATTCAACATTACCTAACCGAAAACCATAATTCGGAAACGGCTCTAGTAGGTTGCAGGGCCGATGCTCCCGATGTATCTTATGACTGCTGTGAATATGATATTGCTATATTTGGAAAAACCGAGTCAAACCCTCAAAATAAGATAGTAAAACTTGGAAAAGATACGTTGGAATTTCAAGGGTTTCCAAAGCAGGGTAATGACATTTTACTTTATAAAATGATACCATTAAAAACTGGCGATTTTTTGATATCACCACCACGCTATTCGGAGATAGACATTAAAAGATCGTTTAAGGCTGCCGGGAAGAGGAGAATTGTTGATGCGCTGTTTAATGTATCTAAAAATAGTATCAATAAAGCAGAACAACTAAATTCTCCTTTAAATCTTAAGATAGCCGCATACGGTCTGCTTGAAGGTATCCTACTGATGTCTGAGGCAAGGCCAATGCCCATTCATGAATTAAACCAATTGCGCCAGCTTGAAGTAAAAAAAGATATCATAAATGAAGCTATTCAAACCTGTATTGAATGTCTGGGAATAGAAAGGGCTACAAGGACAATACTTAATCGATCGTTTAGAGCGCTAAAAGAGATTCTCAAGGAAAGATATGATGTCGAGTTATTATCATCAAAAATTGAATTTTTACTAAATCATAAACTTTTAGCTGATTGCTATTACTATATTGGAAGACTGGTATGCAGTCATCTTGAGCAAAAAGATAATTCATCTCAAATGAACTACTACAAGCTTAACAGCATAGCTTTGGACCTTACAAATGATTATGAAAACATAAAGAAAATGTCTGCGTTGATAAAACGCGACTGCAAAAATTTGCTGAAAAATTAAGTAACGGGAGCAGCAACCAATATTGGTTCATTCTCCCTTACCCTACGTGCCCTTAGTTTAGCCTTATATTTCAGGTTTCTTGGCTTTGTTCTCAGTCTGTATCCACAGCATGGGCACCATAATCCATCCCATTTAATGAAAATTTCGCATATCTGGCATCTTTTTTGACCGCTAACATACCTTCCTGAACCGACGGGCTTTTGGGCTTTATGGCGTATACATATTCCTTTGCAAGTCATCTTCCTTCCATATATAAAAAACGCCTCAGGTATATAAATATGAACATTAATTTTACAATATTTTGAAAAATTATAATTTGTTTTATTGATTATTTACATATTTTAGAGAAAGAAAATAAAAAAAATAAGTCTTTCTTTTAACTTACGTTTATAGATTTTGTCTGAAAGGCTTCATTCATTGTAAGATATTCATCTAATCTCATCTTGATGTCGTCTGGTTTAGTATCATCCATACCTGAAAATCCAGCGTTAAATGAAATCTTGCTTCCAGACACCGACACATCAGCAATTTCCATGTCTGCATATATATTGGCCAACTCTTCTACCCATACCTTTCCTTCATCTTGGTTTATTCCGCTAGCATCTATTGTTACTTTATACATCTTTGTCATTCAAATACACCTAAACAAAAGTTGGATTGGATACTAATAAAGTTGACGCATTCATTTTGGAAGCTTTGCATATGGATTTAAACCTTAATCGTCCATTAGTTATTCCAAACTGATATTGTGGGCTAAGCTTGTTCAAATCCCCAAGATTTTATCAATTCCTTTTCGAACTTTGAGAATTGCTCATTGCTTAAGGGGTCTCCGCAATTTTTGTGACACGGAACAACTTTCATTCCATATAGCTTAAAATCAACTTCATAGAAATGAACGCCGGGACAATTACACATTTGCTATTTCTGATTTACGCATCTCTTATTAGTTTATCTAAATTTAAATTACTAGACGACTACAAAGTTAACAGCTTGTTATGAATGCACGATGCTAAAAGTTTATGAGTGCGAATCCCAATTTAACAAAACTATGGGCAACTTTCAATTGTCATTATGCAAACCATTTATTGTGTTTGCGTTATTTTCAAGCCTTTTACTAATTTCGCAATCTAGTTTGAACAAGGGATTGGCACAGGCAGGAAATTTATGGTACGTCGGTGATGGAGCAAAAAATGACATGTATGTAACATACAGAGTGCAAGAACAGGATACAAACGCTGGTCGGCCTTTTGAAATGACAATTTATTTCAAAAACTTTAACAGTACTGGTAATTATTGGGATGCCCCAACTTTCGTTGTTGACCAGGGACGAGTCTATAATGCAACTTTCCATCTAAGCGATCTTGATTTAACTGCACTTGGCAGTTCTCAAATTTCTCCAGAGATGGCCAAGTATAGGAGCGCTTATTCAAGTTCATTAAAATGGCTATCAGCATTTGTTTCAAAGCCCGGTCAATCACTAACTGCACAGAATTGGGGCAAAATAGCATCAATTGGTGGTTCACCAATTACTCCGTCAGGCAAAGCTACTATTACCACACCTGCAGGAACTTTTGATACCACCACAATTGTATTTCACAAGGGAGTTGATAATACCATTTGGATTAAGGACGGATTTCCTTTTCCCATAAAGGCTCAAACTTTTGCAGATACTACCACGGGCAATCCTCCAACCCAGTATGCGTTTGAATTGCTTGCAACAGGACAAGGACAACCAAAGCAGCCTGAAGGCCATGAACAAATCCCCGTTCCACCCTTAGAACAGAGAACAGAACGTGGAACATATATAATCAGTCTTACATGGGAACCTGTTACAATAAAACCTGGTAACAATACCAAATTTGGAATGATATTTTACGATGACAAGAAAAACCTAGTGACAGGAGTTGGATACAATTTTGCCGTAGTTGATGCAAGCGGCCAACTATTCTTTGCAAAGGATAATCAACTAGCACCCGATGGAACCGCTATACAAAACGTAGTCTTCCAGAAGCCAGGACCAATGACTGTAAAGGTTCTCATAACAACAGCTGGTTCAGGTGCCGTAAGCAATTTTGTAGAATCGGGTCAGTTTGACATAGTTGTTCAGTAATCCTTTTTTTGGTATTTACCTTATTTTTTTTTAGTCTGATTCATAGTAATATCAATGACCCCAAAAAGAATAATATTTCTAGCTTCAGGAATATTAGCAGCAATGGGAATTTTAGTAAGCATAGTAATAATTGCCATAAACGGAGGATTTTCGGGTGCTGGCCCTTCTATATTCAATCCCCCAACATCAAAAGATCTGTGGACACTGGGTAGTAACATAGCAGATGGAATGAATTTGACTTATTCGCTAACAAGCCGTACTGTAGACGCCAAGGCAAATCTCATAGATTCTATAGTGTCCATGAGATTTCATAACATGGGAGATAAATGGAATATTGATTTTAAAATACAAAACGGGAGTAACAGTAACAACAATGTCAGCGAAATTCATGCAAGTTTTTCTAAAAATCAACTCTTGAGGACGCATCCTATTACCGAACAAGATAACAAGTTTCTTCAACCTCTTGAAGCCTCAGTACTGGCAATTCGTGACATTGCCAGAGAGCCAAAGTATCTGGTCGTGGGAGCCGTTTGGGACAGGATATTTACCGGCTCAAATACAATAGATAAAAAAATACAAAGTAAAGATACTATCTCTACTCCTGCTGGTACGTATGATGTTTTTTCACTGCAATACAAGGTGGGAAATTCATTAAGCACTATTTACATCAATAAGGATTTACCACTTCCTATAAAGGCACAAGTATATGGCGATAATGGCAAACTGTTGTACGATTACGAATTGCAGAGCATATCAAGATGAATCTAAATTGAATTTCAAACAATGTCAGATAACAATTTATTATGCTAGCGTAGTGACCATTACCAAATGATTGAAACGCTGAAAACTGCATGCCTGGAGGTTAGAAAAGCTGTCAAAGGCCTAGTTGGAACACCTGAAGGTAACACAAAAATGGGTCAGGGAGCTGGAGGAGATATTTCAAGAAAAATAGATCTAGTAGCTGAAGAAAAAGTTATAGAGACTATAAGAAAGTCTGGTACAAATCCTACAATAATTGGGGAAGAATGTGGTACCATTCCAGGTAACGATAAAGGATACATAATTATGGATGCGATTGACGGAACAACTAACGTTACCAGATCCATTCCCTTTAATTGCTGTTCTCTAGCCTATGCTACTGATGCGAAGCTGAGCTCTGTCGTAGACGCTGCCATAATAGATATTACAACAGGAGATCTTTATTACGCGTCAAAAGGTAAGGGTGCGTTTTTGAATGGCAACAAGATGACAGTTAGAAAATCTGATAAAATAAAGCAAGATGAAATCATTGCTGGTATTAACATATCTGGAGTTTCCCAGGAATTATTACATTCAATAGGTCCATTTATTTCAAAACTAAATCACATCAGGGTCTTTGGAGCAAATGCGCTGGAACTATGTTTTCTTGCCAGGGGATATCTTGACTTGTTTCTGGATTTTAGGGCAAAGATTAGACCTACAGACATGGCTGCTGCCTTTCTAATAGTTAAGGAAGCAGGTGGACTTGTCCTTGATAAATCCGGTAATACACTTGATTCTGACATATCGTCTGGTAATAGATTTTCGTTTATTGCACTGTCTGACTATGAAATTTACAATATACTAGCACAAGATCTTAATCTGTTCAAATAAAAAAGAGGCGCCCGGACCGGGATTCGAACCCGGGTCGAAGGAGTGACAGTCCCCCATACTAGACCGGACTTTATGCTTCAATATCTTACTATTGAAACTCTATACTATCCGGGCGCATTGAAAAATTTCCTATTCTACAATTAATATGTTTTCTTAATGTATCGGATTTACGAATTGGAGCTGTGTACTAACAAGCTGATATTATTTAGTGGATATTCAAATCTGGCTAACCATTAAATATACTACGATACACGCTATTCAGAAATGGGCCCGTAGCTCAGCCAGGTAGAGTACCGGACTTTTATCATTTCGGGAGAAATCCGGCTGTCTCGGGTTCGAATCCCGACGGGCCCGCAATAAAATTAGTTCTCTTACGAGATTCTAGGATAAAAAAATGATAATCGTTATTCTATAGGGAGTGTCTGATATTTTTTTGTGCTTTGTGCTTACTAAACTAGAATACAAGACGGCTTTTTGCAATCATAATCATTAGCTCAAGACCGGCTTTTTGGAAAGTAGGGTTTAACAAGACGGCTTTTTGGAAATACTTGATAATAAGACCGGCTTTTTGCAATCATAATCATTAGCTCAAGACCGGATTTTGGAAAAGTAGGGTTTAACAAGACCGGTTTTTGTGAATTAGTATAAACTCTAACAGCTGAAAAGCCGTTATGTGTAAAAAGCCGT
>JALYLJ010000169.1 GCA_030774295.1 Thermoproteota archaeon | reverse complement strand
GATTTGGATCTTCAACAGTAATTCTTCTTAATGCTTCAACCAATTTTGGCAAATCTTTTGGATGTTTTGGTTCGATGGCTATTGTAACAACTGGTTCTGAAACATATTTTATTGACTCAAATGCAGGTACAGTTTTGATTGATGAGAATGTCTCTCCGGCAATTGCATGATCTATACCAAGCAGAGCTGGTATATTTCCAGCAGGAAGCATGTTTACTAATTCTCGAGTGTTACCCATGTAGATATTTACTGATTGAACTTTACCCATTCTTTTAGCATCTATTAGATAAACTTCGTCACCGTCCTTTATCGTCCCTGAAAACAATCTACCCGTAGCTATCCTACCAGCCTGAGGGTCCACATTAATTGTAGTAACCATCATTAAGATTGGTCCTTTATCGTCGCATGATACGAGTGATTTCCCTACATCAGAATCAAGATCACCGGGCCAAATTTTTGGTATTCTGTAACGCTGTGCCACATGGGGTGGAGGGTGGTGTTGTACAACCATTCCAAGTACAGCCTCATGCAGCGGAGCCTTCTCAGAGAGGGCCTTTATCAAAGACTGATCGTCTGAGTTGTAAGCGTCATAAACATCTTTAAAGCCAACTCCATTCCTCTGAGCAATATTGTAGTTGAATCCCCACCTATCCTTTGCCGATCCAAAGGCTACACTGTTTCCCTGAATACTCACCTTCCATTTCTCTTTTAATTCAGGTTCAGCATAGATATCGACTAGCTTGTTAAATTCTGCAATAATATTTGAAAGCCATTTCTGCATCGCAGGTGCATCTAACCTCAGTTCCTTGACAAGTCTATCAATTTTGTTTATATAAAGAACTGGTCTTACACGTTCTTCAAGTGCTTGTCTTGTCACAGTTTCTGTTTGAGTCATTATTCCTTCAACAGAGTCAGAGACTACCACTACTCCATCTATTGCCCTAAGTGCTCGCGTAACTCTTCCTGTAAAATCGATATGTCCAGGAGTATCAATCATATTAATCACATATTCTTTTCCCCCGAGTTCATAATACAGGGTTACATTGGCTCCTCTAATTGTCATTTGTCTGTTTTGTTCAAGTTTCATTGAATCAAGAGCCAGAGCCTGACCAGCAACAGACGGAGAAATAATTCCCGAAGCAGCCAATAAACTGTCGCTCATCGTGGTCTTTCCGTGATCAACATGAGCAATTACGCCGAAATTACGAATTTGATCTTTATTTCCTATAATTCTCAAGATATCCTGAGTGGACTTGAATTTTGGCATCTTATAAACGACAAAAAATCTATGCAGCATTATTAAATCTTCCTTAATTTACTAAGAGACGTATCGAATCGAAATGTTAGAGAAAGACGCTTTAAAATAAAACCACAGTTGTTTTGAATATCATATTCCTTATTTGCGCGAGAATGATTGCATTTCAGACTCTAATACTGTAAAATAAAAATACCGTTGGAATATTCAATTTTATATGAAACATGTTACGCTAGGACATACGCCTGATGCAGATGACGCTTTTATGTTTTATGGGATTGCCTCAGGCAATGTTGATTCACCTTATTTTCAAATTGAACATGTCATTGAAGACATTGAAAAGTTAAACAAGCGTGCGATTGATCATGAATTGGACATTACGGCAATTTCGGCTCACGCATATGCATTCATCAAAAACTATGTGATTCTAAGTAGCGGCGGAAGTTTCGGGATCAATTATGGTCCTGTGGTAATTTCTAAAAAAAATATCGAATTGAGCGATCTGCCCAAGTGCAAGATTGGGATTCCAGGGAAAATGACATCGGCAAATCTACTACTTAATTTGGCTATTGGAAAATTTGATGGAGTGGAAATGATTTTTAGTGAAATTCCAAAGTACGTTTTGTCCGGAATAATAGATGCAGGCCTAGTTATTCATGAAGCACAAATTTCATTTGGAGATGAATTCCACAGAATACTGGACCTCGGGCAATGGTGGCATCACCTAACTCATGGCATGCCAGTTCCTCTAGGAATCAATGTTATTAGTAATCGTAATCTAACAACTAAAGAAATAATTGCTTTTGATGAATTATTCAGGAGTTCAATAAAATATGGACTTGAACATTTGGATGAGGCATTAGATTATGCTATGCGATTTGGAAGGGGTAATTCTAAATCACTAATTGAAAAGTTTGTCAAGATGTACGTAAACGATCTTACTATCAGC
>JALYLJ010000168.1 GCA_030774295.1 Thermoproteota archaeon | reverse complement strand
GTGTTGCATTAGCTGTTGCGTTCTCAGCAGTATTAACAACGTTTTCTGCCTGATTTATTGTTGATTCTGTTGCGTTATCGGTGGCGTTCTCAGCAGTATTAACAACGTTTTCTGCCTGATTTATTGTTGATTCTGTAGCGTTAGTTACATTATTCGATGCGTTTGAAGCTGCACTAATCAACTCGTTAGCCTCCTTATTTATTGGCTCTGTCAGGTTGCTTGAAGTGTTTAATCCTGCGTCTGTTACATTATTGCTTACATTAGATAGAATATTCATTGTTTTGTTCATTGCTGTTTGTGTGGCATTAGATGCGGCTTCCGATGCCAAACTTAGTACGTTGTTGGCCTTAGTCATTAATTCTCCTGTAGCATTGGCTGTAGTGTTTGCAGCTGAACTGAGAATATTCTTAGCAGTGTCCATTGCCGTTCCGGTTGCATTTTCCGTTGCATTAGTTATAGCGCTCATTGCTTCTCCTGTAGCATTAGCTGTTGTGTTTCCAGCTGAGCTGAGAATATCTTTTGCGCTGTCCATTGCTGTTCCAGTTGCATTCTCAGTAGCATTTGTGAGTCCACTTACTGCCTCGCCTGTTGCATTAGCTGTGGCCTCCATCGCGCTTCCTGTTGCAGCAGTAGCATTTGAAAGTCCACTCATTGCTTCACTTGTTGCATTAGCTGTGGCGTTCCCAGGAGTATTAACAATGTTTTCTGCCTGATTCATTGTCATATCTGTTGCATTTTCCGTAGCATTTGAAAGTCCACTCATTGCTTCACTCGTTGCATTCGCTGTGGCGTTCATTGCCGTCCCTGTCGCGTTAGCTGCACCGCTTATCAAGTTCGTTGTATTTGATGGAATCGTAGGGCTGGATGGAACGGTCTGTGCATTTGCAATGAAATTTGAAAGCACAACAATAGTAGTCATCATGAACAGTATTGACAAATATCCTTTACCAATCATAACTTTTTAAGAGAAAGACTGTCTTTTAATGGTTTGCAGAAATTCTAATTCCTGCATTCATAAATGAAATATTTATCTTATTTATAATATAATTAATAAAATCCGCATTGAAAACGAAATGACTATGATTATCGATTCAATCTAACAATTTCGATTAGAATTTAGTTATTATCTAGTATTGACTTGACTAGTTTGAAAACTTGTATCCACATTTCCCATGTTAATCTTTTTGTATTGGTGTTCTGTCTACTGGGATGATATGATACTATCAGATGTTTGTCATTTATTTGGTAATTAGCCAAATGGTAGAATTTCAATTTCTTCAAATCGTTTATCTTGCAATATGTCCGAAATGCTATGGATCCCAAAGTTATTACAACTTTTATCCTTTTAAATAATTCAATCTCACTCTTCAGGAACTTTGAGCAATTAATTAGTTCTGAAGGGAGTGGCTTGTTTAATGGAGGTGCACATCTTATACAAGAAGTAATGAAAACATTATTGAGATTCAACCCATCATCAGAAGATGTACTAGTAGGCATATTTGAAAATCCCATTTCATAGAGCGCCCTAATTAACCACTGTCCTGAATGATCTCCAGTAAACAGCCTGCCAGTCCGATTGGCGCCGTGAGCAGCTGGCGCTAGACCAATTATCAGTACTTTTGCATTCGGGTCTCCAAATCCAGTAACAGGTTTAGACCAGTATACTTGATTTGAAAATCGTTTTACTTTATTCTTACCAACTAATTGTGTGTATCGTACTAACCTGTTGCAAAGAGTGCAGTTTATAATATCTTTATTTATACTATCAAGGGTAACCAAATAGTTCATCTATCGGTATTGCGTTTTCTAAACTATTCTTGATAATATGGAGCTGCTTCGTTATCAATCTATTCTGGTACTGAATCAGAGACCAATTTGCCATTTTCTATTTTGATGAACATATACCTATTGTCTTTAAAGATTAATGTAATCTCGTCCTTTTGTTCTTCTACATCGAGTAACTCTTGTCCTTTGATACCATCAAACTTTGCCATTAAGTGATTCATCACATTTGACTATATTTATATTAAGACGAAAAATGGCACAAGAATGAGTTTTATGTTCTCTTAACTTTTACAACTTTAGTTTCTCCGTGCAGCTCAATGGGTTCTGTATACAGATGCTTCCCCCAAGAAACTTTGATAGAGACGTGGATCTCATTTTCCCCCTCTTTCAATTTATTACTATCAAGCTCCATAGTTTTAGTCACATCAAATAATAGTGACTTTGCCTCTTCAATTGTCAACGGGTAATGAGGCGTTTCATCCTTAATAACAGAGACCCACACTCTGTATGACAGTTTGGGATTTCTCGTCCAGAATAAAACTGCTTTTCTCACAAATTTTGCCTTATCAACAGAATTTCTACCTGCCTTAAGATCTAAAGATATTGTAAGTCTAAACCCATTATCGTGTTTGTCATAAGCTCTTTCCCAATTTTTTTGAGAAAAATTTTCCCTTATCGAGCCATCTATATTGAAACTTAAACTTAAGGTCAAAATCTCATTGGATTTTATGCTATCATGAGACGAACCAATTTTAATATCTGAAATAGAGCTTGTCTGCAATAAGCCTCGCAGATGGTATAATTTATATCTTCAATAAGTAGTTGTCTGTATAATGCAGGCGGAGTTAGAAAATTATAAGTCTAATGAAATTAATTTGAATGTAAGCGAAGATATCTCAATTCTTTACATAGTGCAGCATGAACTTTTGAACGAAAAAGAAGTAGAATTTGCGGGTGTTGTATTGAAACATCAGCTAAAAGAGGACTTTAGTTTCAGAATTGTGACTAAAAAATCCAAACCTCTGGATGTTTTGCACAAGGCTTTACAATCTTCTTCTGATAATGCGCTCAAAATTAGAGACATGATGAATTCAGCAGTAGCCAATGAAAAGAGTGCTGGTTCTACTTGAAGTTTTGTCCAAATTGCGAAAGTAGGATGAAACCACGAATAGAGGAGAATATATTAATTTGTCCAAAGTGTGGCTTCACAGAAGCGAAAAACGAAATTAAATCAATTCCCTTAATAGAACAAAGTGGAGCTAGTCTTAAGATAGTTGAGTCTGAAAAAGGTCCTAGTGCCCTCCCAACCACCAGTACTGATTGTCCCAAATGTGGAAACAACTTAGCGTTCTGGTGGATGTTACAAACAAGATCGGCAGATGAAGCTACTACTCAATTTTATAGATGTACGCAATGTAGCCATACCTGGCGAAATTACGCGTAAGAGTATATTCTGAATATTTTTTTAGACGTCAACTTACAAAATTATTATATATTTGTTATTAGATGAATAATTTTGTTCTGTTAATTTCTGTATATTTATTAAACCTTAATTTTAATGATTTTCCAAAAAATAGGAATGTTTAAAATGTTTTAAATCTGCCTCTTGATTGATATAGTTGGTATTTTTAGCAAAGACAAAAACACCTGATGAATGGAAAGCTGTAACTTCAGCAATTTCTACGTTAGTTGATGAGGCTACCTTTGAAGCAACTGTCGAAGGTTTGTCATTTAGAGGAATGGACCCTTCTCACGTTGCGTTAATTGATATTAGCTGGCCAAATTCGGCTTTCGATGGTTATGAGTGTGACTCGGCACTGAAATTCGGAGTTAGAATAGATGAATTTTCAAAATTGATGAAAAGAGCTGAGAAAAAGGATGCGGTTGAAGTTTCTCTGGAAGAGAACAGTATGCTTCGCATCAAGATTTTAGATGGGTATAGAAGAGAATATAAAATGCGATTGATAGAAAGTACTGGAGGTTCCACCCCCCTTCCAAAATTAAATTTCAATTCTAAGGTAATACTAACCCCTGCGTCATTTGATAAAATACTCTCTGATATCGAAGTAGTATCAGAATACATTTCAATAGAGTCTGATGAAAAGAAAATTACCTTTTCTGGTAAAAGCGACTATGGAGAAGCTGACATTGTTATAGAATCTGGCAACGAAGGCCTTGAAGAACTCCAGGTTAAGGAGAAGAGTAAGGCTACATACAGTCTGGACTACTTGTCAAAAATTACCAAAGCCATAAGCGCCTCTGGAGGATCCCTGGTACTGGAATATTCTACAAAAATGCCACTGAGGTTAGAATTTAGAGTCGCAAATGTAGGAAGAATTCATTTCTATTTAGCTCCAAGAGTACAGGATTAGCCTTACAATTACTGCGAATGATATCATCAATAATTATAAAGTAATTGAATTGTATGTAAATTCTCCCGGACAAAGCGTATATTTTATCTGTAAATATCAAGACAACTCTACATAGATTTCCCCATCTTTTTCAGATACTGGAAAGAGTAACAAATCGCCAGATTTAGTCCAATTAGGGTTTTGATCCTGCCACTTGCTTGGGATGTGTAATAATTTTCCACTAACAAGATCATATTCAAAATCATGCATATAGCATATTATCTTTGTTCCTTTCATGTCACTTTTTGAAAGAGAAGCTCCTCTATGAGGACATGGATTATCAAGTGCAAATAGGCGATCATTGGATCTACATACAAGAATCGTATTACCTTGAATCAGTATTGCCTTCATGGAATTATTTGGAAGTTCTTCGCTCTTGCATACTTTATATTCCATTAGTGACTAGTAGACTATTTTTATTCTATAAATTCATTTTTAATGCTAATTAAATGCACTATATAGGCTTTTTTAATTAATAAAATCGAATATTTATAAGAAAATTGCATTCTTGCCTAATAAACATTTCCTACATATAATCAATGATTGCTCTGATGAAATTAGTTTCTTGTCTAAATTTAGTCAAACAATTTTAAATTTCAAGCATTTACATTTTTTGCATTCTGATAGGGGATTATTGGGTACCCTTCGGAAATGATGCAGCCTTCGATGCCCGCAGACGCACTTATCAAATTGACTCAATGAAACTTTTTTTAGATTTTCCATTTATAAAAATATCTTCGCTCCCTCCGGCCCTTCGTGGTGTTTTAGATTTTAAATTGTAATTCATGATCATGAAAATGTGGGCCGAACTATTCCATCCTGTCAGAGAAAATTATTTATTATCTGTCATTTCAAAATATTACGTTCCTTATCAATCTGATGGGAGAATTGGTTTATCTGCTGCATAACTCGGTAAAACAACCTCCCATCAGTTCTATTCTGCCCTCCTTCCCCTAATGGTGATTTAGATATTAAATTGAGAAATTAAGAAATCAAATTATGGGTCGAACTATTCCTTCGTATAGACTTGCATCAGAAAGGGAAAGACGAAAGTGGAAAATATTTAGACAAGAATTGGATAAAAGCGAAAGAAAGATCTTTGATGAAATGATGTCTTATTCACGATTGTACAATGCTGCTGGAGTAGTGGCTTGCAAGCCTGTCTTATTGCATCCAATTCTTATGTCTATAATTTTTGAACATTACAAACAATTGGACACTATACAAAGGTCGGTCGAAAAACAAAACTAAATCTTTATATCGCGTGTGCGATATTAATAACAATCAAATTTTAAAAATGAGTCTCGTCGGAAATTTCTCAACATGCAGTGTATGCGGAAAGCGAAAGATAATAGCCAAGCAACTAAATAAAGTTTTGAGTCAGCAGAATAGCATAGATGTCTATTTAGAATGTAAAGACTGTGCCGCCATACCCCTGTGGGCTAAAAAACAAAAGGCATTTGATCATTATCAATAGAAGGTCAATAAGATAGAAAATGTCAAGGAATTATGGGTCGAACGGTTCCTTCGTTACATCCGATTCTCATGTCTATTATTTTTGAACATTATAAGCAATTGAAAAAAATAGAAAATGGAACTGAAGAAAATTTATGTCCCATACGCTCATAAAACGTTCCTTCTTTTAAGTCTGGTTGGTAGGACGGACAACTTTTTATTTCTCACCCGTCCCAATCCCAAGCAGGTTTTAAATCTTGCTTAATTTAGGTACTGAAATTATATATTAATATCTGAAGTGCTTGAATTTCTGCGTCTTCATGTTCTTGCTTATATGAAAATCTACCAATTAAGATTAAAGTCTAAAAGGGTACAATATAAAATAACTATCTCATAAACTCTCAATTAAATAAAAATAAATGAATTCTCTTTTGGTCATTTATTCAAGTTCCTTTAATCTTTCTTTATAGCATTCTTGGCAATTGTACCTTTTACACTTATCTTTATTATGTCTAGTCATTTTAACCAACCACTTATTAAAAAAGCGATATACATGATAATTCCAATAAGCGATATTATGCCAATTCTTTCATTAGATTTATTGATTCTCCTTGTCTCTTTTGCTTCATGATTAATAGAATAAAAGGAACCTAAACTATCTAGGTAAATTTTCATTTTAATTTACCTTCTATCACACATTGTTTAAGTTTTTTCTTCCAAATTATTATATTATCCTGACATTGTCAGATCCATGTCTAACTATTTCTATTTGAATATCAGGATCTTCATGTTCTTGTTTATGTGAAAATCTACCCTTGCGCTTTATACCCTTACGTCTTTGTGTTGCTCTATTATCTGTACTTAGAAATACAGATTCGTTTTCAAATGGATTCTCTGTAGTTTCTAAACTATCTTTTATTTCTGATTCAAAGTGTGCTTCATAGATAGGAAATACATTTCCGTATTCCCAACATTGGATAAATTGATCATAGTCTGGAGGTTTTACTTGTCCTTTTTCTAATATTCTAGGTTTTAATTTATTATGAATTTCATATTCCAGGCAATGGGGGCATTCTCTTATCTTGCCTTCTCCGTTCGCATAAAAATCAACGAATGCATAAAAATTGCCGTTTCTATCTCTTAGTTCAGAAGTATAACTTACTAAATGCAGATTATCAGTCTGTGTCAATTAGTCTCAATTAGTCTCAATTAAGTCTCAGTTAAGTATCAATTAGTCTCACAAAAGTCTCACATAACAAGCATAACGAAACCAATATCTAGTGACAATTGGTGACAATTGGGTGACAATTAGATTTGATCAATAGCGCAAACTTATAAATTTATCAATTAGTCTTAATTAGTCTGTTGCGTATAGGCTTGATTGGATTCTTGATCTTCTGTTAATCGTTCTGAAATGAGTTTACCATTTTTCCATATAGATCCGTCTACATGAAATTCTAATTGTTCATTAGATTTATTAAACTGGTTTGTGCTATACACCTCTATCTAGGTC
>JALYLJ010000167.1 GCA_030774295.1 Thermoproteota archaeon | reverse complement strand
GAATAAGAGTATGGGCATCAATAAATTTTCAATTATGGCAATAAATCGTTCCAATATTTGTCTCCCAAACAACAAATGTATATGGTATTTATAATTAGTGTAGTCGAATAACATAGACTACAGCAGCAAGATTGGTAAATTTCCGAGAATTTTTTTCTTCTCTCATAGTAATCACGACGGAGTAATTTCTTTTATGGGAACGTACAAGTGTGAAAATACGCAAAAGTCAAACTGACGTTACATCCTACTTCTTAGAATCTCTTTTTTCCATTTTTTCGTAACCAATTTGCATGAGGATTAGAGTCTATACTTTAAGGTGTACCTCGTCGTACACCTTAAGCCATATTGCTTCTAATAAATAGAATGTTAGTCCATTAGAATGAATTTTCACATTACAAAGAACAGGGTGGGATAGAATACACCATTTGGGTTTACAATATTTGGTTTGTATATTCTAACTTTTTTTTAGTTTGGGACTATCTTATATATTGCCCCGGCATCTGCCCCTCTATTCCCAGAAACAACATACAAGTAGCCGTCAGGGCCAAGTTCTAAGTCAGTTATTATTCCAAAATTCTCACCAAATATTATTTGAGTAGGATCATCTTTTTTATTTAATACCAAATCTGCAAGGTCTCCCGTTAACGAAAGAGATTTTCTATTTTTGTCTAGATTAAAGTGATAAATGATTCCGTTTTTCACGGAACCTACGAAAATATCATTTTCGTAGTCTTGTCCTAATTTATCAGATCCCAAAAATATCAGAGCGGTAGGACCTACGGGTTTATCCCATACAAATTCCGGACCGCTGTACTTGCCTTTACCATTAAAATCTACAAGCCCTATCCGTTCGTTGGCTGTATCGTTATGTATTCCGGCTCTGCCTCTTGTTTGGTTTAGATTCCAAATTCCTTGAACCTTTTCCCAGCCACTATTGAAACTTGGCTCGACCAAATTAATTTCGTCACCAAATTGAGGCCCATTTTCCGTATCCCATAAACTTCCAGTAATGGGATCAATGCCTATGCCGAAACTGTTCTTTACTCCGTACGCATAATACAGATCAAGAGGGTAGTCGCTTCCGAGGATTCCCTTACCAACTGGCTTTCCATCGCCAGTAATTCTAAGTATTCCTGCGCGACCATCGGGAGATGTTCCGTTCATAATGTTTTGTGCTTGGGTATCAAAACCAGTCTGATTTTTGTTAAACGAGGTTGATTGCAAGTCACCTATGGTAACATAAAGATTTTCATGGTCATCCAACAACAGGACACCACCATTGTGACTAGGCCCTGGTAATGCAGGTAGTGTCAAAAGTAACTTGGGTTCTATGAGTTTATTATTGTCATTATCAAATTTATACCTGTATATGAAATTGCCGCAATTGGGAGAACCATCTTTCATGCCAGTTTTACTTTGGGACAATAGGTATAGTAGAAGAAAACAAATTTGTCTTCTTTTTTTGATTTAACATCTCCCGATACTGCTATTCCCAATAGTCCTCGTTCATCTTTGAACGACACGTTCATTTGGATGACCTGCGCAGTGATGTTACCATCAACGATTCGGTATACCTTTCCAGTGTTCTTTTCTAATAGTAAAATATCATCACCGCCTAAAAAGGCGATACTTGTTGGGAAGTCAAATCCAGTCGCTAAAGTTTCAACTTTGAGATTGGGATCTGACAAGGCAGGCCTGTTTACCACATTGGTCATATTGCTGACTTGAGTTTGACTCTGGTTTTGGCCCAGTGCCTGTCCATCTAGCATAAATAATGAGAATAAATAAACAAATAAAATAATTGATACAATAAAAGTCCAATTATTGCGTTTGGTGTCAGATTTCTTTTCTAAATCACGAACTATTTTTTGGTCTAATATCGATCTCAATCTGTCTATCTACATTTAGAGTCATAAACCCAGACAATTTATAAGAATTGCTTTAAAACTGCTAGTATAAATACAAAATAATGTAATTAACTACCAGACTGCGTTTATACTCCTGTAAGCCAACTTCTTATATTTTGTATTAGTTAGTTTGATTACTTCGACATTTAAGACAAAGACCGGTGGGATTATCTTATCAACTCCGATTCGTCCACCCAGTCTAACTCTTTTATTGTTTGGTCTCTCGTAAAGAGTTCCAAAATCTCATCTGGCGGGTCCTTGAATTTTATACTCTATCCTAAGGCCCATCAGATGTTTTGTATAATTGTAACAGTATTACCTTCCCTCCCTTTAACGAACCCTTTATATTAAATCCTCATTAATCGAATTGAGTTTATGATTGTGGATCAAATATTGCAACAAGAAATTAAAGATACTCAAGTTTGGCTTGCTCGTGAAAAAGATGAGTCTACGTACAAAAAAGATCTCAAAAAGAGGATTTGAATCAATAAAGCTAAGTATTTTTTGAAGAAAACCATATATCATCGTGCATTGACTTGACGTTCACTACATATTTGAGATTCTAATTGTAGTGGCAAGAGACCCCGCGTCTCATAATTGTGAGTGGATAAAAGTGGATGTATGTGTTCTTTCAATATAGTTCAGAATGGAATATCCTAACGAATCCATTTTTTTCGAGATTTAAAATATTAACTGCATTTTACTTAAGAGCTCCTACCAACAAATAATTGTAATACCTATTGTGACATACCTAAAATCTAGTCTTCTGTAACAATCTTTGAAAATACTGATATGTCTCAAATGCGTTGTATAGCTAAATACGGCTTGGTAAAATGAGGATTAGTGTTGGTACAGTATCATGATACTGTAAATGATGACAGCGCGCACCATCTCCAAGACTCCTCCTTTACCCAAGTCCACTACAAGTATTTTGCAATCTGTTGGACTTGGTAATGATCATATGATCGAATCGGATAACTTTGGATAGAACCAGTCTTCCTCAATCAATCGCTTTGACGGATCCACATAAATCTTGCTTAAATTAGATCCTCAAATGTTAATAGTTGAGAAATAATCGGAATATCGATGAATAGGAAACAACTTCCAACAACCAAATTCTTACTAGTGGTAGGGATTATTGCATC
>JALYLJ010000166.1 GCA_030774295.1 Thermoproteota archaeon | reverse complement strand
CATCTGATCTTTTATCACAAGTTCTATCCGATGATCCCAAGTTAAATGATCGTTTTATTGAAATGGTAGAAAAAATCCATATGAAACAAAGGATGATGGGAATATCATTTTCAATTAAGACCCGCGAAGCCAAAGATAGATACATCGCTTCTAATTTCAAAAATCTCCTAGCTGAGTTATCGTCTGACCTTATTAATTATGGATCAGATATCGTTCTTCGTAAATTATTGGCGTCCAGCATCGCGTTGCAATTAGCACAAAATATTGGTATCGACTACCACGCCGCTACTGAAGAACTTTACTACTATATGAGAAACAATGACCAACAAACAAATGAGAGTATCTTAGAATTTATTAATAATTTTTATAGCAGAGTATATAAAAAAGATTAGAGAATATCATACGCTTCTGATCGAATTTCTCTCACTCTTCCCCTTACTTGTATTTGAGATTTATTAATATCTATATTTCTACATTCGTTCATTCAGAATAAGCTAAATAAACTAGTATCTCGCGGACAGATAGGGCATCCTCGAAGGCAATTAAATAATCATTGTCGAGGTCAATAAAGGACAGTGCCATATGAAATTGTTTTTATACGTCGGACAATTATACTATGAATCGACTTTACATGAAAAAACAAAAGAAAGGACCGTCAGACGTCTACAATACTGCTATATTTCGAATGGTATTTGTTCCCCTGATTTCAATCATCATGATGACATTAGCTATAACAGGTTTTGGAATCGATCAAAACAGTTCTGCACAAGATCAAGGCAGTGACAATGCTACCAATTTCCAAAACAATAACAACACTAATCTTGGATCAAACAATTCTACTACAAACACAACTGCGCCAAGCACTATTACTTTACCACTATCGAAAGGATTTGTAGATGGAAAAGTAGCATATTTTATTGCAACCGATGCTTCAAGTAAACAAATTGTTTCTTCTGTCTCCAATACCACTAGCTTCAAAGTAAACTATGCTCCATCATTGGCAAATACTCCGCAATCCTCTCGGCAGCAAGGCTACGTATTCCTCAATGGAATGAAGGGAGAAGGGCCACTCGGATCGCAAATGTCGGTAGCGTCGGCACTGCCTAGTGATGAAGGATATAGTCCATTGTTTGAGATAAATTATGTAAAATGGAATTCAAATGCAACAAAGGATATTAGGGTGTTACAATCGGTAGATGAAATCGTGGCGGCTGAGAAAGGTGGTGAATTGACAATTACGAAATCAAATATTGTAATAAATAGCCCAGCAATTTCGATGGAATCACTTCCCTAATTTCTTGTTCGTAAGCATATAGAATAGTAATGGAGCGAGTTAATTAAAAGGGTCAACAATGTAAATAAGAATGTGAACGCCTTTTGGTGAGAGCATTCGACTCGGCCTTCGTGTGGCCATAAACTTATGCAATTAAGTGGCATCATCTTTATACTACTATCATCTGGTTCGTTAAATGATAAGTCTGCTTTTCATATATCTGGATAGTTAGGTTTTCAAAGTAAAACCTGGCTGTTTAGTACATTCGATTATTGGCGTTGAGCACAGAATATTGGGTATAATAGTAAACGATCCTACGGCGAAACCATTATTATAAATTTACATATTTAGTTTCGTTTCGTCAAACCCCTTCTTTCAGGGAAAAGAAAATTTAAATTCGATATACTAGTTGAATTTAAACCGCATGAAGGATAAGCATCAGGCCAGTCCCACACCAGAAGAGATTATACAGGAAATATGTAATAGATACAACAGGTTAAAGGAATCCTCATCTGCCGACATAAAGTTAAGCAAGCTATGGCAAGAGTCGTTCAGCTTGATTGACAGAAAATTTTTCGAAGAGGTACTTATAAAATTGGAAGAGGCAGATTTACTAATTGTTTCGATTTCTAACGATACAATCCGTCTTACTGAAAGAGGGAAAGGACATTGTAAAGGAATTAGAGGTTAAATTAGCAATTATTTGATAACTATTCATACCCAAAGTCTAACAAATCATAGCCCGATTTCTTCAAAGTACTCTTTACAAATCCTTTAAACTCATTGTCTGGATTCCACGCACACTCGTGTCCAAATAAGATTTACTGTGCTAAATCTTCCAGTAGTAGGGTGTTCAGAATACATTTTACCACATTTAATGCAGATATTTTCAAAATCGTTTACTCTCTCATTCATAACAATGTCTACCAAGTACAACACACCCGTAGTACTTAAACTGAACCTCCAAAAGAGATCCCCGCTTGCCTATCTAGGTATCCTCATTAGCAGTAACAGTAGTTAGATCCCAAAA
>JALYLJ010000165.1 GCA_030774295.1 Thermoproteota archaeon | reverse complement strand
CTGCAAGACTGAAAAATTTACTCATAAGCGTAGTAAGTAAATGTAGACAGCAAGATGTTGAATAAAGATAATGTTGGGAGGGGAAAATATCGTATTGCGTCCAACCATCGTGACGGCATTGCTTACTGAGCCAATCTGTGGATAGAGGTTGTATCACTCTTTTTCTCGACCGTCTATATAATGGACGGTCAAGATTATTCCATAAACTAATCTTGTTTCACTAAAATATTCTCAATTCTATTATCGTTTAAGATAGTCTTTATCAGCATATTGCGTTCTTGTTCTCCTATTCCTCCGGTTGCCTGAATGGAATCAACCGCTTTGAGCTTCCAAAAATTCTTAATACCTGACTCGATGACGAGCTGAGCATGAAATACAACTATTCCAAAATTTGTAAGCGAGAAAGATCCCTTGCTCCTTTTTACTAATCCTACTTGCAACAATCGCCTAGTTCTTAAATAAAACTGCTTTTTGCTAAGTCCTTTTGTTCTTTTCAACACTTCGCTTTCCACGCTATTATTGGCAATAGAACAAAACATATTGAGTGACTTGATATCAGAAATTGATTGCAGTATGTCTATTACCGAATGTCCTTCCATTACGCTACCATGAATTGCTAATCAATATTAACTATATATAGACACTTTAGCGCAATTAGGAGAAAGTAATATTGTGTTATCCTATTACAGATAGAACCACATCGTTTACGAAAGGTTGTAACTCTGGATTGCCCTGATTGATTGTAGGACAATATTTTGCATCAAAAGACTGTTTCGGTATTGGCTGAGGACGTGTTCCGTACACTTGGAGATAAACAGTCAGTTTCGATCTTGAATGCTGCGCATACAGGGTTTCAACCTTCTAATGGTATTTCAAATCAATCTAAAAAGTAATATTACGTGAGGTTGAAGCGGCTCGTCGACGTAGGATTAATTGAAAAACAACAACGTATTTACAAATTAACATCATTTGGCTCAATTGTGTACGAAAATCATTTGAAGACGATGGACAAGATGATCCCGAATTACTGGCAGATCAAAAATATAGATATTTTAAAGACTAGAAATGATTTTCCTTTTGAACAAAAAGAGAAAATTATCAATGAATACGTTGAAACTACGAATCTGAAGGGGATTTTCAACTCAACTCACCTGACAAGCTTTAATGTGGCTAAGAAGTTTGATGATCTGATAATCGAAGTCCTTAAGGTTATAGATAATGCTCAAGAAGAAATATACTTTGCAACAAGATATCATGACCAGCATGTCTCAAGTAGAGTCTTCGAGAAGTTTGGCAAAGGGGTTAGAATCCACATACTTGATGGTAACCCCGAACAGATTAGTGTGGAAAACAGGCTTGCTGCTTTAATTAGAACACCTCCAAACAAAGGGATTGCCAAGTTAGTAAAGAAAATCACTACATCCCCAAGGTTTGATTTGAAAAGACTTCCTGATCTGCCTATCAGCTTCATGGTAGTGGACGGGATACAAGTGGTTTATGAGACTATTAATTTCATCAACCCTGATCAATTCACACTTGCGGTATCAAAATATGACGATTATCATCTGGCCCAACAATTTATCGATTACTTTAAAATGTTATCAAAGAACCGGACTACTCCCAGACTATTGCAAGAGACAGCTAAGCTGATCTAAACTAATCTTGATTGCAGAAATTAAAGCTAACTTCTATTTTGCACATAAACAAAATTAGTTTGAGCACTTCGTTGGTTTGCTTTTGACTGAAGATCTGCTGATACATATTAGACTAGTGATGATGAAGCACTAACGCTGCTAGAAGGAGTGTCAAGTTCGTAAGAACTCAATGGAATTGTTTGACAGATATAATCTACAGCCTGAACAAAGAGTACATTTAGTAAACACAGTCAGGTAAAGCCAATTTGGATATTAGCGTGGCACTTGGACCCACATAATAGCAGAGGCTGCATCATGGTGTCTGTCAGCTTGTTCGCATTGCGTCGTACCATAATTCTTTGCATATACGCATGCTGAAAATGCTCCATTAGGAGGAAGCTGTATATCTGTAAATCTAAAAGCAAGCCTTTCAATGGTACTATCGCCTGTCTTTGCGGCAATTCTTCCAACGTCAAGAGACTTCGATTTCTTTTTATCTGTAGCCTCGGAAAGAACATACACCGTGACTTTGCCACTATCATCTTTTCCATCAAATAATTTTACTTGAAGCATGAATCCCCTTGCATGTGCCATTTGTGCTGGAACTAAAACAACGGCTACAAGACAAAGTATGCCAAGGAACAAATTCAGATTAGTAAATCTAACCATGGAAATGTGATTAGTTTGGCTCAACTTATCCACCATTTGAGAACGTACTCCGATCTGATAAACCCTCTCGGAAAAATGAATTACTTTTTGTTATTTTTGGGAACAGTGATATTTTATATCGAGTTACGGAGAAGCTAGCTAAAAAGCCTCATTTACCGTTATTTTTTTTCTCACAAAATATAATCCAATCGCCAACTCCCAATGGTTACCACTATGTCGTGTCTTCTTCGTAGGAGTTTTGGTGTGCAATTCGTCCCTTACACAATTTGGTACCTTTTTCAAGACATTTCATAGTCTGGAATAGAGGCATTTCTTGGCCACAACTCAACATCTCCAATATATGATATTTAAGAAGTATTTATCTAGCTTAGAATAAATTATCCATATATAGCCACTTCTTCCATAAGGAGTATCAGCATGACCGCTATATTGTCGGAACTAAAGATAATCGAGGCCATAGCTGATAGGAAGTCACTCGAGATATTTTGTTCTATAGCCGGAGGAGTTTTTGAAGGCGAGAAACTAAAACAGAC
>JALYLJ010000164.1 GCA_030774295.1 Thermoproteota archaeon | reverse complement strand
TATCTATAGATGGAAAATTATGCCAAAGTAATCTTTCAATTTCTTAATAATAAATCTACAATAATATAAGAAGACTTTTATAGAATATTATCTATTTTTTGTGATATGAGTGATACAAAAGGTAAGGTTCCAAACATAGTTGCAATTGAGGTCATAAAGAAGAATGGAGTTGATGTTGAAAAATTAAAAGAATTAATAACAAAAGGTGTAGGTGCTGAATTTACAACATATTATTATTACACAATTTTAAGGATGCATTGTACCGGGCTTGATGGTGAAGGTATTAAGGAAATAGTTGAGGAAGCCAGGATTGAAGATAGAAATCACTTTGAAGCTATGGTACCTAGACTATATGAACTCGGAGGATCATTACCAAGGGATATTAGAAAATTTGCAGATCAGGCAGGATGCCCTGATGCATATCTTCCAGATAATTGGGAAAATCTTACTTCAATAATAGAAATATTGCTTGCTGCAGAACAGTGTGCTATTCGTTCGTGGGGTGAAGTATGCGATATGACCACCGGCAAGGATCCCCGCACTTATGATATCGCACAAAGAATTATGCAAGAAGAAGTTGAACATGAAGCATGGTTTATTGAGTTGCTTTCCAAGAGACCTTCTGGACACTTTAGAAGAAGATATGTAGGACAATCTCCTCATGTTGGGCAACAAGGCGGATTAATTCATCTTTAGAATCCCGCTTTACTTTTTTTGCTCCTAAAATATACGAAGGTATCTTCAATATCTTTTGTTTTGAAACTATCAATAATAACTTAATTCAGAATCTATACTGCATATTAGTAATCAGATTATTAATTTGTCATGAGGTTTATTATTATCCTTGGCAGAGAATTATTTTTTATATCTCCGTACCAGAACGATCATGATTTATATAAATTGGTAACAATAAACAGAATTATGAAACTTTCAGAAAGATTTAGGATGCAGAGCTTATTTGAAATATACTACCCAGCCCGATAGATACGACATACAAGTTACCATCAGGCCCGATTTCTAGGTCAGTGATGCCACCAAAACCTTGACCAAATACAATGCTACTCAATCCTGGTGAAGATGGTTTTTCAATAACTCTCGACGCGAGCTCTGGTGGAAGAACAATATCCTTTCTATCAGAAGTAAGATCAAAATGATAGATTCTACCGTTATGGACGTCGCCTACAAACATATCATTCTTATATGCAGAACCAAGGGCTGTTGAATCCAAAAATTTTACTGCTGTTGGTCCTGCTGTATTTACCCAAACCAGCTCAGGATCACTATAATGTCCTTTTCCCCCAAAGTCTTGTAGATCAGATTCGCTAAAGGAGCTTTCCATCGATGATAAACCCTGTACCTGTTGCCATCCGCTATTAAATCCAGGCAATACCAAATTTATTTCGTCTCCGTTTCCAGGTCCATTTTCTGTATCCCATAAATTACCAGAAACAGGATCAAAATCCATGCCGAAGCTATTTCGGATTCCATATGCATAATAAACACGCAAAGGTATGGATTCTCCTAGAATACCATCAGTAGGTTGACCGTCTTGCGTTATTCTTAAAATGCCACCTCTTCCATCCGGATCAACTCCATTCTTGTAATTTTGGGTCTTGGTCTCTGTTGTTGGTCCTTTAAAGGATCCGTCTACGTCCCCTATCGTCACATAAATGTTATCATCAGGTCCAATCATGAGGTCCCCACCATTATGTCGAGGTCCAGGATTTGCTGGCAGATCCATTAAAAGTAACGGATTAATCAGCGAATCTCCTGATAACTCATATCGGTACACTCTATTCCCAATTGGCTGTACTCCAGCCTTATCACCGCCATCTTTTCCAGCAATTTCAGTGTAGTAAAGAAATACATATGTTGCTGAACCATGTTTTGACACAGCGATTCCACACAAACATCTCTCAACAGAGTTGGCCACATTTACATCCAGGACAGGATTTGCTAGAACTTTCCCATTGACTATCCTTTTGACCATACCGGTATCTTTCTCAAGTACCAAAATGTCTCCTGGTCCAACGAAGGCCATATTTGTTGGAGTACTTAATCCTTCTGCAACTGCAGAAATTTTCAAATTTGAATCAAATAGCTTTGGCTTGCCTTCTTCTACAAACTCCGTGTCTGCAAATTTCTCTTGAGCCTTCGCAAAATGATGAGGTATTGTAGAAGCAAGTATCAAAAATGAAATTACTGTAAAGGCTATAACGACACTTACCAAGGCTTGCATCAATCAATAACGTTGGATTTAATATACATATCGAAGAATGTAATGTAAGATAATTATCAAAAGTTACTAGCTTGCAGGGTTCATGATAAATCATGGATTGTCGTATTTACTTTTTAATGTCTCAGCTTCATCAACAACGCCTTTTCATAAGCAGTTTTACGTGAGGAGTATCTTAAATCCGTTATTTCAGGATTCGTAATTGATATTATTGTGATGGGAAATCACATTTTAGTAAGAATGTGTCTCAGTTTTGTGTTCTTTAAGTGATGGATATTTTGAAAATGTACAATCACATTTATCGCATTCCCATTGATGTTCCTTGGCCTTGAGAAAATTGTCATACTGTACATCCTCCTTTACATAAGTCATTGACTTATGATCGTACTTTGCTGGATGGTAATTCAATTTGTATTTTATGGAGTTTATTCGCACTTACAAGATAGATAATACAACATCTCTCTTATATTTTAATACGTTACTGGATATAGGATTCTAATATAAAATAAAATAATAACTTTTGACTTGTTTATTGATTAAGTATATTATTGAAAAGACTTATAGGAAAATATGTGCTTAATATGGCATATTTTCTATGCCAAACGAAAACAATTCCATCACCAGATTCAAGGACAGAGAACATGCAGCAGATCTTCTCATCTCCAAACTCAAGAACGAGCTTGAAGAAGAAAATCCGAAAGAAATAGCCGTTTTTGGAGTTCCACGTGGAGGAGTAATATTGGCGAACACGATTTACAAAAACAGATGTGCAAATTACTTCGATATTGTGATTCCAAGAAAACTAGGAGCTCCTAATAACAAAGAACTGGGTATAGGAGCTATCATGGATAAGGATACTGTTTATCTCAACGAGTATGTTGTGAAGGCGTTGAGAGTCCCACCGGACTATATAGAGTCAGAAAAATTATCCCAGGTTCAGGAAATTGGACGTAGAACTTTACTTTACAGACCCAAACAGGAAGAATATGAGATCAAAGATAGGATAATAATACTTGTTGATGATGGTGCGGCTACAGGATCAACACTCGTAGTTTCTGCAAGATGGATTAAGGAGAGAAAGCCAAAGAAGATCATCATAGCCATACCTGTAGCCCCCAATGAGACTGTCGAATTATTAAAAAATGAAGTAGACAAGGTCGTGACGATATTGATACCGCCTACAAGCAATTTTACCTCGGTTGCTCAGTTCTACGATAATTTTGAAGAAATAACCGACGACAAGGTAGTAAAAATTATGAAAGAACTGGATCAAAAATAAAATCTCATACAAGTTCTACCAGACTAAAGAACTCAAAGGTTAGCTATCTTGTTGGGAATGAAGGCAATACTGCAGTAAGTTGAGATAGATTTGGTACTGAGTTTGTAGCGAAATCTAAGATTGGAGCATGCCAAATACCAAAACCTACCATAAAGATCATTGAGAAGATAAGTACTGCCAACATTGCCCGTGGTTCCTTTACTTTAGTTGTATCAGGTGACTCTTCCATGTACATTTTCCTCATAATCCAGGCATAATATCCGAGAGATAATGCGCTATTTAAAACTCCAGCAATAGCCAAGTATGGACCCCACCAAATTTCAGGGCCTGTTACAATTGCCGCGTTAAATAGTACTAATTTGCTCCAGAATCCATTGAGAGGCGGAACCCCAGCTAAAGCTAGTAACGATATTGATAAAGCTATAGCCGTTATAGGCATTCGTTTGGCAAGACCCCTATATTTTTCAAGACTATAGCTGGCAAGTGTAATTGATACCGCTGCAACCGCAATGAACGCGGCAGATTTCATAACTGCGTGATTGAGAATATGGAAAAGAGAGCCTGCAAGAGCTTGATCACTGTACGGTGCCAAAGCCAAACCTATCATGATGTAGCCTGCTTGAGCAATACTTGAATAAGCCAGTATTCTAGGCACGCTCTTCTGAACCAACGCTCCCAGATTTCCTAGTGTCATAGTAAATACGGCTATTACTGCCAATGCCGTGGCCCAATCTAGATGCAACACAAAAGTGGCAAGTACTATTACGCGAATAGCCGCTGCAAAGCCTGCTTTTTTTGTACCTGCGGCAAGTAACGCACCAATTGTCGTAGGAGCGCCCTCATACGCATCTGGTAGCCACATGTGAAACGGTACTAGTCCCATCTTGAATCCAAATCCTGCTATGAATAGAGCAAGCGCAAGCAGAGTTACTGGAACCAAGTCTTTCTGAACGTTAACCATAGACACTATGGCCTCACCAATGTTAGTAGTACCAGTTACTCCATACACTAATCCAATAGCAAGTACGAGAATTGCAGATGAAAGAGCACCAAAAAGGAAGTATTTGATTGCTGCCTCATTTGATATTGGATCACGTTTTGAAAAAGCGGCTAGGGCATAGGTGGGTATGGACATAAGTTCCCAAGCAACCAAAAGCATGACAAGATCCATAGAATAAGCAATTAGTATCATCCCTATACTTGATAGTAGAATCAACGAATAATATGCTGCGGGATTAGTTTTGTTTTTCATATAATTCCAGGAGGAAGCAGTTACCATTATTGATACTATCAATAGTGTTATTGCAAAAAAAGAGCCAAACATGTCATCTGCAAGCATACTCTTTCCAAATTCGATCGTAGGGATTGATTCTCCAAAGAGTATTCTAAAGATAATGATACCTATTACAAGTATTAAGGCTCCAACAGAAATGCCGCTATATAGTCTATTATTAGCGCCTCTTTCCTTCTTCAGAGCATCAATAATGGGAATAGCAAGTCCAACGGCCCCAAGTATTACAGTTACCAACAGTGGTGTTGAAAAGAAGTCCATCCCTATTTCACTCCTATAAGAACAGTAACATGATGATGATGATCATGCCTGCAGCAAAAACGAATAGATATGTCTGGGCTATTCCTGTTTGTCCGGCCTTGATAACTTTTGAGAAGTATGTCATTGTTCCTTGAAGACCCGGATTGATGCCGTCTATTATTGTACTTTCAAAATATCTCCAAACAATTCTAAATAGAGCCAGCGGTCCTATCACTGCCCCCCAGTATAACGCGGTATTAAGATACCACCTATTATAGAAGAATTTCCATATCGCTCTAGAAACTATACTCTTCGACACTATCTCAGGACTAATGACCTTTTTCATATATACAAGGCCGCCCAGAAGTGCACCCAAAGCAAATGCTCCAACCGATGCAGTAACTGCTATCGGATTAAGGCCCTCAAACGGACCAAATCCTGACGAAGCCTGAGGTAGCACGTCGTGAGCCGTATGAATGCCAAATGAATTTTCAAGATACAAAGAAAACATTTCGTGAAGCTGATGTTCAAATGCAAATCCAATTAAACCTACCGCAATGCTGGCTACTGCGAGTATTGCAAACGGAATCCACATTACTGCTCCAACTTCATGGACATGATGAGTAGATTCATTCTCTTGAATGAATTTGCTTTTGTTACCAAAGAATGTCATTCCTAGCATCCTAAATGTATAAAATGCAGTCATGAAAGACACCATGATTGCAATTGCAAACAAAGCCCAAGAATACTGGTATCCGGATTCAAGGACCGACGCGATGATTGCATCTTTACTCCAGAATCCAGAGGTAATAAATGGAGCCGCTGCAAGCGATAGCCCGGCCATCATCATAAAGAGGAATGTCTTTTTCATTTTACCTCTTAAACCTCCCATGTCAGTCATGAATCGAGATCCAACCCCATGAAGAACCGCACCTGCCCCCATGAACAACGATGCCTTAAACATCGCATGGCTCATGAGATGAAAGAACCCAGAAGTATAACCATCGACAAAGGATGAAGACAGTCCTGCAACACCCAAGGCCATCATCATAAGACCAATTTGAGATCCTGTAGAATATGCCAGGACCTTTTTTATTTCGGGATTGACCAATGCCTGGGTTGCTAGCAGAAATGCAGTTATCGCTCCGACCCACGCAATAACTTCAAAAAATTGAGATGAATTCAAAGCAGATACTGCAAAGAAAAGCGGACCAATTCTTGCCACCAGGAAAACACCTGCTTTGACCATTGTAGCAGCGTGAATTAATGCCGAGACGGGTGTTGGACCGGTCATAGCTTCAAGCAACCATTCATTCAGTGGGAATTGTGCAGACTTTCCTATTGCACCGCCAAAAATAAGTACCGCTGCTGGAACAAGCAGATTATTGTTTGCCATTTCCGTTGCCCAACTCTGATCTTGTAACAACTCAGTAAAGCCAAAAGTGCCGGCATATCCAAAAATCAAGAACATGCCTGAAAGCATCATGATATCGCCAGCCTTCGTCATCAAAAATGCTTTCAGTCCAGCATGTGATGGTGATGCCCACATTTGTATTCCTCCAGCATAATGTCCAGGGGTTCCAACAAAGTCCTTTTTCCTGTCATGATACCAAAAGCCAATAAGCGCAAATGACGCTAGCCCAACACCTTCCCATCCAAAGAATACCATCAACAGATTATCAGAAAGTACAATCAATTGCATAGAGCCGATAAAGAACAACATAAAGAACCAATATCTTGTTAGATTCCTGTCTCCGTGCATGTATCCTATCGAATATATGAATATTAGAAATGAAATCCATGCCACGATATTTGCCATAAGAATGGACAGTGAATCTGCTAAAGTTCCTGCATGAACGTTTAGCATCGGTATCCAGTTAATCTGACTGTGAATTTGACCTCCATGTATTCCCAGTGGCAATAATGTCACAGCAGATATGGCGCTTGCAAGGGCAAAGCCTACTGCGGCATAATCGCGCACACGCTTTCCAGCTTTCGCTATGGCAGGCATTAATGAGGCCCCTACAAATGGAAGAATCCAAACTAGCCAGGCATTAATTCCTAATCCTTCAAATCCGATGATCCCTTGGAGTTCAGTCACCATGTCTGTTCTCTCCTGCCTTGAAATTCACCAATTAGTTTGTTGCTCAAATTGCGCTGGACGTAATTATTAAAAATACATACTTTCACAGCCAAACCCTTATTCATACTCATAATCATGAACCTCCTCCTGCAGTGGCCACCAGCTCGCTGTGATTCTGCAATGACGCGCCAACAGAATTTATGTTACCAAATTGCAGTACAGTATTATCTGTGGAAAACATTTCCTGTATATATTCTGTAACTGGAGTCAGTAGTGGACTAGGATAGACTCCCAAAATAAGGGTAATGGCAGCAAGTGCGGCCATGGTAACAGTAACATATCTATTGGGATCCCTGATGTTCGCATATTGTTCTGGAATTTTACCAAAAAATATTCTCTTGTACATCCAGAGGATATATGCAGCAGATAAAACAGTTGCCAGTATTCCTAACCCAAATGCCACAACCCTTAGAACGTCTGAATGCGTTACGCCTGATTGCAAAACTCCATTAAATAGTATCCATTCTGCCATGAAACCACTAGTTGGGGGAATCCCCATAATTGTAAGTGCCCCAATCATAGCAATTACCGCTGTATAAGGCATCCTCCCTGCAAGTCCACCAAGTTTTGACATGCTTCTTGTTCCTGTCTGGAGTATAATTGATCCGGCCATCATGAAGAGTATGGCTTTTCCCAGCCCGTGACTCACATACATAAAGGTTCCACCCGAAATCCCAAGAATGCTATCGGAGCCGATTCCGAAAAGAATGTAACCCATTTGGCTAATACTTGAGTAAGCAAGAACTCTTTTGATATCATCTTGCATCATTGCCATGGCGCCGCCATAGATCATAGTCGCCAGGCCCCAAAGATTTATGTAAATACTATATTGAGAATAATCTCCAACGAGCAATTCTAGCCAAAGTCTGAGTAGCCCGTATGCGCCGATTCCGATCATCGCCGGAGATAATAATGCTGAAATTGGAGTTGGAGCTTCGGAATGTGCGTATGGAAGCCAGATGTGCAAGACGAATGCTGCAAGTTTGACCCCCAATCCGATTACCAGTGAAAACATTATTAGTACAAGCCATTGAGATGGGATTTTACTGACATTCTCTCGGACGGTATCATAGTCAAATCCCCCTGCAAATAATCCCATAGCAAGTAAACCTAGGAGCAAAACTGCGGCACCTGCATGAGTCCAGAAAAAGAACATTAAAGCAATTCTTTTTCTCTCACCGTATCCATAAAATGCTATAAGAAAGAACGAGGGAACAAGCATTAGCTCAAAAAAGACATAAAATTCTATCAAGTTAGTTGCAAGTACCGTTCCTAGCATTCCCATTGAGAAAGCCAGATATAGTGCAAAATACAGTCCCATGTGATGGTTTACATATTGCTCTTCGTTCGATCCGGATATTGTGACAGACTCCATTTCATTTCCTCCAGTATTTGATTTGTAACTGCCTGAATCTGAGTGTGAATCGCCTGCTTTCTTACCAAAGTTCTCTTCAAAGGATTCTTTGATCTTGTGCAACATGTATGGTTTTGAATAAAGAGCAAGTACAGTACATAGGATATTTATAATAATTGCAAATGGCAAGCTCAAACCATCGATTCTTAATCCGAAATTTCCGAATTGACTCCAAGCATAGGATTCTACATAAGCTGATCTTCCCCCATGTAAATTAGAAGACGCAATGAATAGTAACGTTGTGGAAATCGCCAGTACGCCAAAAGAGAACCATGTAGTTGCGTTACCGCCTCTTTTTTTAGCGAGTACATAAGCGATAGGTGAACCAAGCAATGGAAGGAATGTTGCTATTAATAGGTAATAAGATTCGGTCATAAAATAATCTCACTTAGATGGTATTATCCCTTTAAGCTCCTGAATTCGTGTACATCGATTTCCTTGTATAAGCGATAAGCGATAATAATGATACCCAATGCAACAGCTACTTCTGCAGCTGCGATTGCAATGGAGAATAATGCAAATACCTGCCCTTCGACATTATGGACATGTCTTGAAAAGGCGATAAGATTTAGATTCGCAGCATTTGCAATAATTTCAATTGAAAATATCATGCGTATTGCGTTTCGCTTGACTACAAGACCATATATACCAATCGAAAACAGTACCACTGTGACTAATACAAAGTCAATTAGCTGATTCATTTTCTTTTATCAATACCTCTCTTCTTGCTAGCGCCAGAGCACCAATGACAGCGCCCGCCAAGGTAAGTCCGAGTACTATAAGCGCAGGCGAATAATAGGTAAGCATGGATTTTCCAATTTCCACTATTTTTATGGGCTCTGAGTCTAAATTACCAAACATAGGAT
>JALYLJ010000163.1 GCA_030774295.1 Thermoproteota archaeon | reverse complement strand
GGATTACTCTAGACAAGTGTATTATTGTAATTTGATTATCTCATCCCAAGTACCAGTTGTTGATAACATATAGAATTTACCAAGATCTGCAGATTCTAAATTTATAATATCTCCAGCTGTAATTTGAATTTGAAATAATCTGTTCAAGAATTGCAGGAAACTTGGTCCTGCCACTATGCTCCTGGCTTGTTTCTCGAGTGGTTTATTGTAGTATTTTTGTAGTGTGTCTATTAGTCCCAAACTACTAAGTTCTTCAACTAATTCGTACAAATCAATAAACTTTGAATTCCTCTTGTAGACCATAATAGTTGCCATGGTAAAATCTTCTTGTTTCCTATATACTACGAAGTATAATATAACATTTCGCTGTTCAGACACGCTATACCTAATCTTTGAAGTTACGCTGAGGTCCTTGAGAATCTAGTTTACGCAGGTTATGTTCGACAAGTTGTTCGGTCATGGCATTAATAACACTTGTTGAAGAACGAGCGATATAGTGAGCATTTGTATATCTCCTGTTCAATCTGTGGAAAGGAATTCAACAATCTACTTGGCGATGTGATTTATTTGAGCACAGTAAAGGGAAAGCTAGAATTCTGTTCAGATGAATGTTGCAGAGATTACCTAAAGAAAAATCTCTAGATCTAGACCTCTGTGTTAATACCGGTTCCTTTATGATAGTGTTATCTAACATAAAATAGAACGACTAGGATTTGTCATTGTATTACCAGAAGATTGCAAAAGTTTTGAAATAAGTACATCAATCCAAAAATTAGGACAAAAATTCTTACCAAAATAAATCTATTGTGGAGTAATTGACCAATCCTATTATTGGAAACGTATGTGATTAATTGATAAATCTCATATCTTGATTATACTATAAAAATAATGCAACTAAGTGTGGAAAAAACTTTAAAAAAAGTACTAAAATCAAACCGCTGTCCGAAGTACCACTCCCACTAACAACTGATCCCTAAAATGAGCACATAATTATCCAGTTTATTTACTCCTAAAATAATACTGATTGTTAGAAAAATCAGGTAACTAATTTTCCAATCATATTTGGTAGATGTAAAAAATAAGATGGATAACCATTAATAGACGTAGACGTAACGAGACCTAGTGAATAAATCCGCAAAATGTATTGAACAACAGCATGATTTGTGTGATGGAGATATAATAGAAATGATCAATAACTCAAGGGTAACAAGAATTTGTGAATGTCAATGTCATGACAATATGTACAAGCTCGTAAGTAGGATGAAGGCCGCAAATAATCAGTAATTAGAGAACCCATACTCGACTGAATAAACTATAGTATAAGATTATGAAGAGTTATAGAATTTCATATTCACCTGAAAACACACCAAGATAGAAATATCATTTTGTCCGAACAAGCCCGATAAGACTTATTACCTCAATTAAAATCAATAAGATCTTGCAATCTGCATAGTTAATAATTTATGTAATCCGAATTGGTTCTGGAAGGTAACGTGACTAATTGGTGATTGCTAATCTCAATTAGCAAGCAAATTATCAACCGATGCAGCTGCCAGGATTCGGAATCTAGGCCGACCAAGAACCCCATCCTATCAGCCAGATCATTTAACTTTATAAATTAAGTGCTGTATTACAACTTACATGGTAGATCTAGTTTATGGTCGTGGAATAACCGACATTGTTCGAGAGATACCCCTTTACGTCAGCATATTCAAGAAATTTGTCGGTATCAAGTTGTTTCATACAAAGCCAGCGCTATACGGCTCAGCCGATATAATTAATGTTTGTAACCTTCACTGCTCACACTGTTACTGGTGGTTAAATAGAAAGGAGGATAATCAAGATTTAAGCGTTGATGACTGGAGAGCAACAATCAGGAAAACATTCAAGAAACAAAACCTTTTTGTTGTCACATTGGTTGGAGGAGAACCAACTATGAGACCAGAGATTATAGACGTATTTTGTGAAGAGATGCCTAGAAGGATATGTGTCGTCACAAATGGCTATTTTCCGTTGAAAAGGATCAAAAATCTTTACTTTTATTGGATATCATTAGATGGGACTGAAAAAGCTCATGATACTATTAGAGGAAAGGGTTCCTATGCCAAAACCAAGGGTAACATTCTAGATTATATTAAAGGACCGCCTCGGAATGGCAAACCTGCTTGGAAAGATATTTGGATCACAATGACTATCAATACGGTCAATTACTCTACAGCTATTGACTTGGCTGAAGAATGGGTTGGAAAAGTCAACAAAATAGGATTTCAGTTTCACACTCCATTCATGAAAGGAGATCCTCTCTGGTTAGAATTTGGAAAATTACGTAATGATCTGGTCGATAGGCTCATAGAACTCAGGAGAAAATATCCAGATTTTGTGATTAATAGTGAGAAACAACTATCCCTAATGAAAGGAAATTGGGGAGGTAATGGGACAACTCCTGTTCAATGTCCGACATGGGCTATCCTTTCTTTAGATCATATGGGAAGAGTTAAGCAGCCTTGTTGTATTGGTGGTGCTGATACCAAGTCACTAAAGCCAATCTGTGAAGATTGTGGTCTTGGCTGCTATTCGGTATTAGTTGCAAATGGCATATCAGGTGCATGACAATGCACATCTTTGGTTATGTATTTATTGGCTTGCTTTTACACGCCATAAAATAGGTTATCGTTACTAATGATAGGATGGCTTTATCATTACTAATGATGGTAAGAAACTGACACAAAGATAAAATCGGAACTGATAATCACTGCCACGGGAATGACGCACAGTGTGATATACGCAACTATGATTTACTATTCAGTAGAAAATTTAGTTAGAATTTCGAATTTGAAGATGGGTTAACTAATTAATTTTGGGAGTGGTTTGATTCATACAACATTCAATACATACTTCAAAATAAGTTGATAAATCTCAGTTTTATATTTTTTACATATACGTAATTTTTCCATTTATCTTATTTGCAATATTAGGCGTTTAATAATATGTGTATAATAAAATATCATTCTGTTCACTTGAGACTTTCGCAATAATCAAGATTTAGTTTTATGACAATTATGTTGAAATAAATACATTTAATTACATATTGGATACTAATTTAATACTATTTCTCTAATAAATAACAATTTGTATGCGATTAAGTTTTTAATCGTTTCCAAAATTTGGAAAATATTATCATTACCAAGGAATTAAGATAATATTATGTACAATGTTTTTATTGAATGTTTTACCAACAATAATTGATTAAATCATGAGAAGAAGAATGGAGATAATGGCAAAGTCAACATCTGCGAGGAATGGAAATGAGCGGATTACTACAAATAGAGATAATATTAAACATTTGGAATACTTTAACAACGGTCAGTGGCGACATAGTGACAAATGTAGACAGTTTACAAATAAAGAGTGTTCTTTGGTAAGATTTAAGAAGAACGCATAGTTACCGTCATGTAGTTAGGCGTGTAAATCTCAGAGATTTATTGACAACAAGTTTTTTTATTAAAATTGATTGTATATCGGTGGTGATAATCTAACTTCTAAAGCACTCAAAATGTTATCTACACAACTATTTGTAATGAGAGAAGGGATTGTTAACTTTGTTTCTATAGGCAATAAACAATTTATGAATTCTAAAATCGCGATTCGCTGCCCGATGTCATTCTCCTCACGGCACTTTTCAACCAAGCTAATCAGATATCTAGTATTTTGTGTCATTTACTTACTTATATTACGGACACATCGCTTAAGAATGTTTAGATACATTCCATGTCATACAAAGAATTTTCCATAATTGAGAACCTATAAAACTATTGTCATACTGATGTTACTACAGTATGGTCATACGGCCACATCATTATGCCAGTTACAAACACAAAGGATGATATAGTATGATGTGTACTAATTTATTGTTTATAACTAAAATTCAAGTGAATAGATTTGAAAATATTAATGATTTCAACAGAGTACCCGCCCATGCAGGGTGGAGTTGGACGCTACTGCAAGAAGTTAGTCGATTCGTTAAGAAGCGAAGGCATGCAGGTATTTGTCGTATGCAATGAAGATGGAAACGGAGATTACAGTGGCATTTCACCTAATAATCAAAATAATTCTAAAGTCCTCTTAAAAATAGTTAAAGAGGTTGAACCAGATGTAGTCCATGTTCAGTATGAGCATGGACTATATGGAATACATTTAGATCCAATAAATCCTAGAAAAACACACACAAATATAGAATCGTTTTACAAAGAGTGCACAGTTCCTATAGTCACCACTTTCCATTCGGCTTACACTTTCACTCAATGGATGAAATTGGTAGTTCCATTAAATAATAGAATATTTGGGCGCCTTGGGACTTTTCTTAGGATGGTTTACGACTATTGGACACATCTAATAAATTATGATTCATTTAATTCCCTAAACAGGCAAAAAATAGGCTCCAATAAAGCCGGAGTTGTCTTTTCTAAATATCTAGCCAATATTATCCCCGGCAGTACTTTGATATATCATGGGGCAGAGCCTAGCATTTCACCTCCCTTAGATAGAAAGGAAGCAAGGAAAATGTTCTTACTTCCTGAAAATGCAAACATTGCCTTAGCAGTGGGCTTTATGACCGCAACCAAGGGATGGGATATAATTGGAAAAATGAAGATACCTGAGGGCTGGAAAGTTGTAATAAACACCTCACAAAACCATTACGGAAGGGAAAAACTAAAGGAGAAATTTGAAAATGAAGGGGTGATCAACTTGAATAGGGGTTTTCTAAGTGATGAAGATTTGTCATTGCTCTTCTATTGTGCCGATGCTCTGATCCTTCCTTACAAAGTTACATCTGGTTCAGGTGTCATGTACGATGGGTTAGCTCATGGACTTCCATTTATTTCAAGTAAATTAGAATTTTTCAAAGAATTCTCCGATATGAAGTTAGGGATCATGGTTAATCGTAATCCAGTCGAGTTCTCAAATTCTCTTCTAAAACTTAAAAAGAATTACAATCTATACAAAGATGCGGTTGTAGACCTTAGGAAGCATCTACTCTGGAGGGAAGTTGCTAAAAAGCATTTCTTGCTCTATAACTCGATTATTGATTATGCTAGTTCTCCTCTCATAGGAAAAATTAGTAGATAAATTTAACCCGTTATTTGGAGAATGTTATAATATAGTAGAACTTGCCAAAAATGATATCGGAGTCTAATGTTTCAATTAGAGTTACCAAGGATAAGTTATAATCTCTAGTTTTTCTCATCGCGGAGCAGTGCATTCTTATATGTGAGAGAGAATACATTAAGATGTGGACGGGCCCGGAATTGAGTAGTAGTATTTTTTCGGAAGTCGAGGTTGACTTTAGAGAGAGATATAGCAATTACCTAAGGACTATGAAACAACGAATCTACGACACATATCTAGGATTCAACGAATTGGACGATGAAAGAAAAATGGTTAATCAGCAAGTTGTAAGGACGCCTGGACGTAGAGGCGAGATTATCAAGAATGAAGAGATTGATAAAGAATTTTCCAGGCGATATGTTGAGTATAAACAAAGTAATGAAATATTCTGATTGAATTTGGATTCAATGAGATCTTCTAGTCCGAAAGTATTATAGACACTTTATGTTTTAAGGTTTAATTCAACCTATAAACAATAAAGAGTTTCTTAGTGTTAGCATAAAACCAAAAAAAATACGGGCAGCAAATTAAGCCCAAACTAGTAGTCTTAGTCTTAATGTTACCCTTTTACTAAAGACTATTACTTACGTTCGTGTGATGGATCTTTTTTAATTCACACAATTGTTGCTTTTGCGAAGCGATCTCCCACACTGGTAATTCTTATGTTCGTTTTCTGTCCACTTTTTGCACCTTCAACAAATATTACAAAACCTTGGATTCTAGCAATTCCGTCGCCCCTCCTACTTATTTCTGATATTTCAACTTCGTATTCCTTTCCCATTTCTACTGGTTTTGGACTTCCAAAACCACTTCTATAACTCATAGTTAGGATAATGTCTGTTCTTTCCGTAATATTAATGAACGTAATTAGAACCATTCTGCTAAGGATGTCTCACTTCAATTTACGTTTCGATATAACATATCATTGAATAGTATCAGGGCGATTCTTGACAACAGTAATTCAATTTCGGGGGCCAAATCCAGCAACGTCTCCAATTAGGATGAAACTTAGATTACGAAATATTATGAGAGGGTTATTTCATAAGATTGATGTCATAGGTTAAAAAAAGCAAATAAACTTGTCTCAATAGTGGAAGTCAAGTACGATATTACCTAACTTTTCGCAAGATGCATTCCAAAGGTTACCTGGTCGCATGGTACTCCAAACTTGGGTACTAAATCAAGGTAGTACGCAGATAAAGACGTAAATTTCTGTTTTAAATCGGTGTACACTCAAAAAGCGCTACAAACAGAAAGAAATTTTGCGGTAACTAACTTTTCATAAATTTAGAGCCGATAATAGGCTTTGTTCGTAAAAGGGTCAATAAGATTCGTGAATCAAGAATGTCTTTGTTCATCTAAATTATTTTCTAATTCCAAAGACAACCTCTAGTCCTCTTGTTCTGGAATGGCTATATGTAAATGACTCGTCTTGAGTTATAGGAAAGCTGGATAATTGTTCATATTTGCATGCAGGACATATGTTGTTTGTTCCCAATATCTGATTGATATGTAATTTACTGAGACATGTTGCAGTCCAGAGGCAATGGTCACATAGAAGAAATATACTTTGATTAATTTTCATATTACTTTGATTCATTAACGTTTGGTTTGTTGTCATTATTTAATGTGTACATCTTGTATATTATGTAGCTTTGTATTATTACTAAAAGTAGATACACCTTTAGCTTTTGATAATTCAATACTTTTTCGATTATATTCTTGGAAAAGTATAGCTCGGAAAAAGAATTTTACGTCATTTCAAATAGTAGAGCTTGAATATTTTTGGGCTTGGTTGGATTCGAATCAAATTCTCCTTCAACTAGCAATTATCATGATATAGTTACCCCCGACTGAATTTAGTCGGCATTAATTAGCATTAATTAGGCTAACTTTCTTTAATTGCATCGGCACATTTATCACAATACTTCTCTATTATTATTGCTCCTATAGTACTGTACTTGACTAACTTGGTCGCAGGTTCTCCGCATCCTATACAGAATCTTGAATTTTTTTCTGCACTTGATGTAAAGGGCTCAATACTCTTCAGTGTCTTTTCTATCATTCACATTCACTCTAATCATATAGAAACAATGTACATTATAAACTAAATAGTACCATTATTCGTGCTATCTGCAATTAGTAGATTAAGGAGAATGGGCAGGACATATCACTTGTGTTTATAATCATATCCACACCTGTTTTAGCCTGTTGGGTTCGGAAACGGAAACGTCTTTTGTCGCAACCAAACTACCAATCTCGGTCAATCGACTGTTTAAACCTTTTATCCTACGCTGTTAATATACAATTACTAATTTCTAACCAATTAGTACCAAAGTACAGAAACTGATGGGGTTTTTGTTTTCTTTACGGGTACCACCATACTAATCTTCCATGACCCCATCAGTGTTTACAAATCAATATATGACAACTCACCTAATAGTAATCTCCGCAACGTCATAACTGGAGGGCAAATACTCTGCATTATTCTCAAGCCCACCAGTTTTGTCATTAACTCAAAAAAAATTATATCAATAATTGAATCCGACAAACTACACAATGAATTAAGAATTTTGGGTTGATCTTGTATCAAGTTTGTATTCACGAAAACTAAAAATTAGATATCAAGAAAGCAAGAATATTATACCTAATCGTAATATAGTTAGATTATGACAAGAACTGTAAAACCAGATGGCTTACCAGGGGAATTTAAATGTCGAACATGTGATATTTCATGGTCAAGTTTTATGCAGAATAACCTCCCATGTACAGATAAAACAACGAGATTTGGACTACACAACTTCGATTTTAGTAGGCCGATTCTTCTCGAAAAACCTCAGACAAACCTATTTTAATAACGTCTGTCGTAAATCAGCTGTCGTGGCTTTTTCTTATCCGGCAGCTATCATCTGCTTATTAACTTCAGCAAGTAATTGCCTCAAATCGAATGGCTTTTGCAGAAGGCCATCTATTTCCTTTCGTAGTATACTCTTGGAATCCATCAAATAAGTATGGTTGTTGATGTCTCACCGGGAACCGTAGTTTTAGCAATTGGTATGCAAACCTGGAATAGGACATAAAAATATTTTAAGTGTGCTTAAATCAGTGCTATACTTGAATATCGATCTTGTTTAAACCGGTCAATTTTCAATTAATTTCCCGCGCTAGACAAGTGTCACAATATTTTTCCACAAGTGTGGCATCAACCATGTCATAACTTGCAATTTGAGTTGCTACACCACCACACACAGAACAATAACCGCCTGCTTTCTCAGACATAAATCTTTTTTTTACACTTTGAGATATTTTAGGGTTTGAGAGAATGTTTTGAAGATGCTCGAGTTGCTCCGTAGATCTGTTCACTGGTCGCACAGTTGGGTTTGGTCTATCTTTATTACTACGATGATTATTTCCGTAAAAAGAATCATGCATGCTTATCATACACGCTGATCATATATCTGTGTATTCGAATAGTAGCAGACATTATCTGATCCTAACATGATTTTGCTAATATTTGGAAACAAAGAATTATTTCTATACGTTTAAACGACTGAAGGGCAATTATTAGAGTCGAATTTACAGGTCTCGCCGTCGGGAGCTATATTGTTAACAGTTCTGATCCAATCCCAGAGGGATATGACTACTATTTAATCGGAACATTTTTACTTTTCATATCCTCGGGCTGGATTCTTTTTAATATATCACCAGTGTTCTTCTAATGGTATTAAGAATAAACTACTGATAACTAGAATTGCTACAATCATTCCTATTGTGCAGATGTTCGATTTTATGTATTTTAATGATTTCATATGACTATTTCGCATAGGCACTATTACTATCATTGTAAACATTCAAGCTGAGAACTTATACTGGATTTTGAATTCTAAACTTCGTGTTATAACATGATAGAAATTTTGAGTGTTAAAACAAATTATCAATTCAATTATTTCGTTGACATCCGTCGGGTTATATCTGGTTTTCAGATGGTTCGCAGTTATAATATTCTTTAAATTTGTAAAACGGCTACTACGACTAAAAGACTAAGGAAGAAAATTAATACTATCATCCGATATAAAACGCTAATCGCTCGTGGCTTGTCTTGTCAATTCCTAATAAGAAGATATTTTGTCCTAGCCTTTGAGTCATGGTTTTTGTTCCATATTTGCAGTAACCGAATAATGATGTAATCTCATATTTGGAATAGAATACTGCATAGTGTTAAATAACCTATGGTGTATCTATTAATATGGGCAATACATTCGACAAAATAAAGAGGGTATTTAGAAATACTGCAGAGAAAACTACAGATTCAGCAGAGAAAGTTGCTGATCCTGACGTGTATATAGGTTCAAACAATGCAAATGAAAATAGAGGGAATGAAAAAGGTGGAAAGGAGCCGATGAACCCAGAAGATATTGCAGAACGCAAACCTACTGCGGTTACGAGGGATAATAACCAGGGCAGTACAGGTGACCCAGTTTAATCATTACCTTTTTAAGGTACACGTTTGAAACCATTCGTACCTATCTAACGTATAAACTAGTTCTAAAAAGATCATTGATAAACAAAACTAGCAATTCCTCCGTATCTTAATTTTTATTCATCCTACCCATCTTCATTTAATAGTTTGATTTTAACCTTTTAAAGTTGGCCATTAAAAGTATGAGCATCAAAGTCTAAAGTATGATTTAAATAAATAGTAACATTTAGAAATCCTATTTTAGGGATTTGAATCGTAAACTGTTTTGTTCAAATATATTATAGCTCTTAGGGATTCGAGCCGTGCATATGAGAGGGGTTTTTATTAGTTTTTTCATATAAGAAATTGAATTTATAAAATCTTGTAAGTCCAGTTAAGAACTGAATTGGTGCTCTATCAAACTAAAACTAAGAGCTTGTTACTGTACTTTTAAACTGTCTACTGCGTCCATAATAACTTGAGTAGCGTGCGTTCCAAAATTTACTTTACAATAGTTTTCATTTTTTAGCTTTGAATCAAACCTGTTTGTCCTAATCAAATGTGAAACCCTATTTACTGCAGCTAGATAATTCATCGAGGATATCCAAGTCAGTATGATTGTACATTTATCGCAAACTTGAACTTTAACATTACTTCCATATATTTCCCCACAAAATACGCATTTGTTATATACTATTGAAGTACCGGATCTGGGCGCATTAATACCAAAATGAACTGTATTAAAGCACTCGATACACAAGTGTTGATTACATGTAGAACAAGAGTGATATTCTTCATGTTTACTACATTTTTGACACACTGTCATTGCTTACAACCACCGTGCAGAAACCATCAAGACGCGATTATTGTCATGAATTAATATATTCATTATATTCTCTACTAGTATTATTAATTAGGTTATCTCTCCTATATCTAGTTACTCTGCAAAAAAATGCAGAAATGACAAGCGCTTTATTATTTTTTTGATATTGGCTTGGAAGCTTGTGAATCGAGTTCAATTAGTTTTTGGGTTCAAATATCTTATGTTAGTAAATAATGAATGGAAGTGATACTAATAATTGAGATTTGTATTAGTCTAATGCATTATCTTGAATATTGGCTGATCAATGTAGATATCAATACATCTTTATTGTGCATAATAATACTATATTTAGAGCAATTTTGGAAAAAAATAAGTGCGATAAGTGTAACTTGACAATTCATCCTAATTACATCGGTAATCATAAATGTGATCATCAAAATTGTCCAATTTGTAAAAGCCCGATTGTTCCTTCACAATATTGGCCCCACATAAGATCACATCCGGGACATGAAAATGATAGTCCACCATCACCAAGAAGAAATATGTTTGAGAATAGAAAAAATGAAAACCATTCCAGTTATGGCAATTATCAAAGAAACTAGTCAAGAATTATCCTTTTCTAAAGCAGCCAAACTGAATCTATGCCCGTCGATATTACCCACGACGCTATCAGTTCTAAAAAAAGGGTTCTTCATATTGTTGGAATTCTAGGTAAAAATAAGGTTTTTTAATCTATTGCAATCCTCGACTTGCCGCAATTTTATTATCATTTTTCAACCCGCAAACCACATTCGAATCATGTGTATTTTGAACTTCTTGTTTTGCAGCGTCTAATGAGTTTTAAGGCCACTGGTTATATCAGCGCCTATTTGGTGTGATGTAATTGCACTAAATGTAAAGCGTATAAATCAGAAAGAGAAAACTATATTATGAAAATTGGGATAATAGGATCCGGAGACGTAGGACGCAAACTTGCAGATGGTTTTATTGAACTTGGACACCAAGTTAAGATAGGCTCACGTGATCCGAATCAGAGTAAGATTACCGATTGGATAGACAAACACGATAAACAAAAAGCATCTGCAGGAACATTTGCAGAAACAGCTAGTTTTGGTGAACTCGTTGTGTTAGCAACTTTGTGGGAAGGAACAGCTGATGCAATACAATTGTCAGATTCAAAAAATCTCGCTAAGAAAATTGTTATCGATGTAACTAATCCGTTAGACTTTACTAAAGGTATGCCACCAAGACTAGCTTTAGGTCACACCGATTCTGCTGGTGAGACCGTTCAAAGAA
>JALYLJ010000162.1 GCA_030774295.1 Thermoproteota archaeon | reverse complement strand
TCCTAATGTAGTCGGTACTGATATTATCGATGAAGTTTCACTCATAACAACATCTTCACAGGTAGGAGGGGACGTACGATATGCTTTGGACTTGCTGCTATACGCAGGTAATCTTGCAGAAGCAAATGGGAGCGATCGAATCACATTAGACCAAATTCGTAAAGTGCATGGTTACAATAAACCATCACTTACAATCGAGGATTTAAAAGAACTTCCCAAGAGTCATCTACTTACACTCATGGCCATTTTAAAAGTACAGAGTAAGAGAAAAAAACAATACATCGAACTCAAGGAAATTAGGGTTTATGCCCTGGAATTGGCTGATGAATACAAGATAAAAAAATTTGAATTTGAGGACTCTATGAACGATTTACTCGAAAGAAAAATAGTTGAAATGAAGTCATTAAAGGAAATAGGAATGAACATAACATCATTAGTTGAATTAGAACCTTTATTAGAACAACAGATAAATAAAAAATAAATGGATTTTGATAGCAAGACTATCATAGAGAATGGAATAGGTACAATTGGCAAAATAAAAATAATAAAGGCATTAGCCGATGAGAATAAAATGGTAACTATTTATGTTCTCCATAAAAGAACGGGATTAAAAAGAGAGGACATTAAACGAAATCTTAAGGATTTATTAAGTATTGAGTGGGTCAAGGAAAAACGAATGGCAAATACCATGTACCGACTTAACAGAGATAATGAATATGTAAATGCCATTCTTGGTTTTTTTGCTAATGTTGGTTACATAGGGCAGGCTTGAAAATAGTTTTGAAATACAACTGAAAGTCTTTCTTTTCCTCTTCTAAACTGGATTGTGTTTGCCCGGCCACTACCATGAATGTAAATTGGAGTCGTCTAAAAACGATTAAAAAGGTGAGTATACAAAGTCTAATGTGCGGTATAGAACCAGTAAAGCTAGTAACAAATTTCCAAAATTCATATTCATTACTGGAGGAGTAATGTCAGGTCTTGGAAAAGGAATAGTTGCTTCTTCTGTTGCAAAGTTATTACAGCTTACAGGATTAAAGGTTACCTGCACGAAAATAGATCCCTATGTGAATTATGACGCTGGAACTATGAATCCTACTGCACATGGTGAGGTCTTTGTTACAGATGATGGTGGTGAATGTGATATGGACATGGGAAATTACGAGAGATTTCTTAATACTCCTATGACAAAGTGGCACAATATTACTACTGGGAGGATCTATTCTGATGTTATAAAGGCAGAAAGGGAAGGCAAGTATCTGGGTCAGTGCGTCCAGATAATTCCTCATGTAACTGACGTGATAAAGAACACTTTGAAAAATTTAGCAAAAGGGCATGATGTTTTAGTTGTTGAATGTGGTGGTACAGTAGGTGACATTGAAAGTCTTCCATTTTTAGAATCTTTCAGGCAAATGGAATTAGAAGTAGGCGATACTGAAACATTATTCATACATGTAACATTAGCACCAATCTTAGATGTGGTTGGTGAACAGAAAACTAAACCAACACAACACAGTGTTCAAGAACTGCGAAGAATTGGGATTCATCCTTACATACTGGCCGTCAGATGCCAAAAACCATTGAATAGAGATGCAAGACATAAAATTTCAATGTTTGCCAGCATTAGAGAGCAATGTGTAATTTCATGTCATGATTGTTCTTCTATTTATGATGTCCCTGAAATATTAAAGGACCAAGGAATAATTGATGTAATCTCTGACAAGTTCGATCTTAAGAACCGGAACATAAGATGGGCCGAATGGAAAAATGTAGCAAATTCATTCTTTAATTCTTCAGGAAATGTCAGTATTGGTATTGTTGGTAAATATGTAAATTTACCAGACAGTTACGTGAGTGTGTATCAGGCTTTGCTGCATTCATCGGCAAAATTGGGCAAGAAATTAAGTGTAGATTGGATTGATTCTGAAAGATTTGAAAACGGCAATCAGAATGAAGTGAAACTATTGAATAAATATGATGGGATACTTGTCCCCGGAGGATTTGGAACCAGGGGAAGCGAAGGAATAATAAATTCAATAAAATATGCAAGGAAAAAGAATATACCATTCTTGGGGATCTGTTTTGGATTTCAATTGTCATTGATTGAATTTGCAAGAAATCAATGCGGCATGACTGATGCAAGTTCCCAGGAATTCAACCCAAATGACAATAATTCATTGGTAAAATTCATGCCAGAGCAGGAACATACCGTTAACCTTGGCGGTTCAATGAGATTGGGAAAACACGACATAACAATAGTGCCCAGCACAATAGCTGACAGGATTTACCAGAATAACAAGATTCAACGACGGCACAGACATAGATATGAATTTAATCAGGATTACCGACCAACTATTGAAGAAAGTGGGATGGTATTATCGGGTCACTCCGATAAGGGTAGAAGAATTGAAATTCTTGAAATACCGTCAAACAAGTTCTTTTTTGCCGTCCAGTATCATTCGGAGTTTAGCAGTATTCCAGGCAAGCCGGAAGAAGCATTTGAAGCGTTCATAACATCGTGTATTTAGGTCATAGTTTCAAATTAAGCTCATAGGTCTTTTGCCTGGCATCTCGCAAGGAAGTCTTTTTCCTAACATACCCTCTTTGGATAAGATGACTTAATGATAATCTTATGGTTCTTTCTGGAAGCATCGTTCTCTTACTTAGGTCCTTTTGACTCAACTCACCTTCATATTCTAGTATCTTTAAAATCAGTTTAGCACTTGGAGGCATATCAAGCAACTCTTCTGCTAGCTTTACCTTTTTGGCGATAATATCCATAGGAGAATCTTTAATTAGTCTCACGAATTTCGCAGGAAATTCATGTTTTTGACATGCAATTCTTTTTCTAACGGCCACCCTTTTTCCTCCATCCAATACTACCTCACAGAGATACCTGCTGAGAATCTCTTCAATTTCCAATTTATCTGTATTGGGAACTATTAGGGGCCTACGTGTGTTGTCCATAGAATTTACGGGTACAATAACAAAGACCTGCGACCTTTGTAAAACCATTGGTCCCCCCGCAGACATACAGTAAGCTGTTGATCCAATGGGCGTAGAAATGATAACTCCATCACTGTGATCATGCCAGAGATCGTTTCCATTAATCTTTAATATATATTCCATCAGTGTCGCACTTTTTCTTGGAAAAAGTGAAACATCATTTAAGACGGGTTCAACTTCTTTGCCATCAACATTGACTGAAAGTCGGCAAACATTGTCTATTTCGTAATCGCCTTTTTTCATTCTGCCAATTGATTTTTTTAAATCGCTTATGTCAATTTGACCCAGAAAACCTGTAAAATCCGATTCGTATATTCCCAGTACGGGGACAGTGAATTCCTTCACATAATGAGAGTAGTCAAGTATAGCTCTATCTCCACCTGCAGTAATCACGATATCCACATTTGAAGTGGTCATTTTGTCGGATCTTTTTATAATTTCTGAATCGATATTTTCGTCGTCGAAAATCTTCTTAATTTTACTTATAAGACTATCCTCCCTGGAGCTTAGACTTGAGATAGCCACTTTCATTCTAATTATTAAAGGTCAATAGATACTCAAATTTAAACCTGATTTACGAATCTAAATTGTGTCATAATTCATTATATTGTAGTAATATGTGGCGTTCTCTTCTATAGCCGATTTGGACGGTATTTTTTCAATTCCAATTTCTCTTGTTTGAAGAGCCGAAGTTAAGGCTCCTGCCGCAAAACAAAGTGCCCATATCGGGTCTTTCTCTTTTACAATAGTGCAAGCAAAAGACGCAGTAATAATATCGCCCAGACCTGTTGAATCAGGGCTGTCTATTTTAGGTAAATTTAGCCAGTAAAGTCTCTCATCTTGGAGAAGATGTATGTTTTGATCCTGTGTGTAAATTACATAATCTATGCCATACTTTGATCGAATTTTTCGAAGTCCTTCTTTACCCGAAAGTCCGTTTGTAAGACAAGAGATTTCATGACTATCTAGTTTTATTCCATTTAAATCATTGAGAGGGACATCAAATTTTTTTCTTAATGATATTTTTCGAGCCGAATCAACAGTCCTGGTATAACCTTGTGGATCAAGCATAACGAAATCTTTTTCACTTGTCGTAGCCAAATAACGTAATAATTCTACAGAAACTTCTTCAAAAACAGGGCTTATTATCCAGCAATCTGATTTTACATTTTTTATCTCTTCAATATCTATTTCACTGCAGTTTGAGTTGAGAGTTAATTCTCGGTCATCTTCAAAGTTTCTCAGGACGAACCTGGTTGTAGGAAGTTCTGAATGCTTGGATGAATTAAAAATAATTCCGTGTTTTTTTAAATATTCAAGATATTTTGAGTCAAGATCTTTTCCAAAATGAGTAAAGAGTGTTGTGTCAAAACCAAATTTTCTAGCAGTTAAACCACAATATGCCGCAGGTCCACCCAAGCTTTGGCGGGATATGTTATTGCGCGATAAGATCTCGTCTACTACTAAATTTGATAGTATGCTAGCCCGCATTGCTGAAGATAATTAGTATCTCTATTGCTTTGATAAATGTTGACATAAACAGAATCAGAAGATTTAAAAGAAGAAGATATAGAATTTGTATAAATGCCGAAGAAGAGGACCAGCAGAGGTCGATCAAAGGGTGGCAAAGGTAGTTCAGGAACAGTTCATTGTAGTCAATGCGGAGCTTTGGTACCCAGAGACAAGGCAAAGAAAGTTACTGGCAGAGTTACACTAGTAGAACCCACCTTGGCAAAAGAACTAAGGGCTCAAGGCGCACATATTTTTTCTTCTACGGATGTCAAATTTTACTGTGTTTCTTGTGCTGTACATAGAGGAATAGTAAAGGTTCGATCAGAAAGTGAACGCAGACGGACAGGAAGACTCGGATAGAGAGCTAAATCCTTTTTAGAACGTACCTAAATCTTTGAACAAACGAGAAAGCTGAAATTAATATTATAATTACTACTCCCCACTGAATTGATTCTGAAATTGGAATAAGCCCACATACAGATAAGATAAGTAATCTTTCTGCCCTTTCGCCTATTCCTATACCTTTTAGTTCTATGCCCAATGATTCTGCTCTGGCCCTAAGATAGCTTACCAGTATAGAAGTAGCCAGAGCAATCATTGCCAGGATGGGATTTGCCAGGCCTCCAATTGCTATCCCTATGAAAATTAGCGCTTCGGAAATTTTGTCAAAATTAGAATCTAAAAACGCACCCTTGGTTGTGGTTCTCTTTAACACACGAGCTACACTTCCATCTACAATGTCAAAGAAGCCTGAAATCAATAGCATGATACTTGCAAATATTTGCGAGGGGAATTCTATTCCTTGTTGAATCAGAAAATTTGAGAGACCAAAGAAAACACTAGATATGATGGCAAAGGCAAATCCAACCATGCTCCAAAACGTCGGAGAAAAACCTAGTGAACCGAAATTATTTCCTATCGATCTTGTGAAAGGAATTAATTTTTCTCTAAACCTGTTGAGCAAGTATCATCCTTTATCTGTATATCTATCAAATATTCTTTGTTATATTAGGCCATAATGAATGATTACAATTCTTGTGAATTACAGTTAACAGTCTTTTCTATCGGTAATTTTGGCAATTTTGGTTCCAGCTGATTTGCTACTAGTTTCCAATAATTCGCAAGCTGGACTGCATCAATCTCACAATTGGTAATGACTTTATTTTGGTAATTAACGATTGGATTCATTATATCATGAAAGTTTGAATGTCCCAGTCCAAGTGCATGCCCTATCTCATGTTTCAGCACTAGAGACAGGGCATCTTGATTCAGTAGTTCTTCATTGAAATTTAAAGACACATGCATCCTGATCTTTTTAATAAAGCCATTTTTGTCAAGAACGCTAGTAGTTTGACCGACAGTTTGATTGCCCTTATGTTCAAAGTTTATTAAAATATCTGCGTCGGATGGATCCGTTACTTTCGTAAATTTCAGATTCTTTAACTTGGAGCTCCATTGATCAATGGAGCTCTCTACCAAATCATCGTGCTGGTCATTATTGTCATTATTATTGCTGTTGTTGCTGCTGTTGTTGCTGCTGTTGTTGCTGATATGAAATGTCAATACACCATCAGCTAGATTATCACCCCATGTGCAGCATATCTGTAAAATGTTCTGCTTTTCTAATGTAAGGTCGCTGAATTCGGAAAAGGATTCGGGATATGACAGTACTGCTATTATCATTACTATGTTTAGGACTATACTGAAATTGTATCCTTTGTCCAACTATATCATGCAGCCAATGTACAATGTGCTGGTATTATAATGCTTGATGATGATAAATAGAATTGAATTACATTCACTAAAGTCAAGTCATGCGATAGAATACGATTTCTATCTGCAGGCGAATTAATTACAGAATTAATTACTTGATTTATGGGCTGACTGCTTTATTAATGAAACTAGGCGTAATTTCCCTTGATTGACGATCTGGCACCACAAGCTTCACATACTAGAAAGCCAAGTTTTTTTGCTTTTTCTGTTCTCGTATCGGGACTTTGACAAACAGGACATATTACATAGTCCCTTACGTATCTTTCCATTAAGGCCCCAAAAGATGAAGGTTCCTTGCGACCAAGGAAAATAACCCTGTCACCTGCAATATAACCCGCAGAAGCAAGCTCCTTATTCAAATAAAGTAATAGCTTTTCTGGTTCTCTCCTCAATGCCTTGGGAAATTCCATAAAATTTCTAAAAATTGTTCGCTGACCTACCCAGATAATTTGCGGCTCAGGAATTTCCAATCTTGCCGAATCCTTTTTTGATGCATGAGTAAGATCCCCCTGAATTCTATTTAGGAGGGTTTCATACGATTTATCTACCTTGTGCATACTTATGCTTGTACGAAGGCTTTAATGTTCTTTGTCATCAATCATTGTAATTTGACTTTAAACAATTGACGAGTCAATCTAGTTACCAATCAGAGATGGAACAAAAATCAATAGATTTTGGCTTTCTGCGAATTCTACCTGATGTAAAATATTTATTAATTCATGTAGGCAATTCTCCAAGCCACTGGAAAAATGGTATGATTGGATCATCATAAAGCAATTTTGAAGAATTCTTGACATTAAAGCCGAGCATTATCATTCGTCCTTCTAATTGTTGTACTGTATTTGATGGTAGTCCATTACCTCGAAGAGGATTAGACAACTTGAAAAAATAATCTTGTTTATAGTAAGCAAGATGCCAGGCGTAACAATCTGAAAGGATTGTTGGATCCCTTGATATCCTTTTAGTCATGTCAAAATTCACCTTTTTTTCAGTATTCTTACTATTAGCATCTATCAAAATTTGCATCGATCTTTTGTTGAAATTTTCTCTCAATAGCTCTTGATTCATGCTGATAGGATTGTTTGCATAAATTCTAATTTGTCTTGCAATCCCTTCCATCGTTTTTCTTGCTATGTCTTTAACATTGGTAATTTCCAATTCACCATTGACCTTATGATCCTTACCAAAGATGTAAAAAGTCGCAATCAATTCGTCTTTTTGCGTAAAGGGCAAGTTTGCTTTTCCATTTATAAAATTCAAA
>JALYLJ010000161.1 GCA_030774295.1 Thermoproteota archaeon | reverse complement strand
ATATCTTTCATCAATAGGTGGTACTGCTTCTAATGGAGCAAGTATTATCTTCTCAGCTGGTACTGCTTTGATTTTCGTTATTTCGACAGTATCTCCGATGGCTACACCGGCATTATTCCTTAAAAGGCCATCCATCCTGATAATACCTTTACCCTCATCTGAAGGATAAAGAGGTAAACACTTTGCAACCGTTCTACGTTTGCCTCCTTCAATCTCTATAATATCACCACTAGATGCACTTAAAGAATCCATAACCTCATAGTCAATACGAGATACTCCATGTCCGACATCTCTAGTATATGCTTCAAGAACTTTAAGAGTAGGATTATTAGTCATGATTTAAAGTACCTATTCAGTAACTCCTTATACGCTTTTGTATAATCGATCTACGAGCCGTCTTCCAGATGCTTGTTTTAGAATGGTGTGGGATATAATTTCTCTTTGACTTGTAGATGAACTACTAGAATTCAAAAGGTGGATTGTCGGACTACACTGGTTGTAATTAATAAATCCCCTTTTTTTCCATACATCCTATATCATGCTCGTTGCTTCAGACAAAGTTACCTGAATCGAATAACATCACTTACCTTTTGATTGTAAGCACTGGATGTATCTTATGTAATTGATTTAGGCACCGAATTTAATTAATTATCCGGATGTTCATTAGGAAAGTAATCCTAGAGATAATTGTACTTATTAGTGAGAAACAAAGGTATCTGTATAATAAACAAGTTTATTGTGGACGGGATTGTCGGCTTCCCAAGCATGATTTAGGAGGTTATTTTCATCCCGGGTCAATGGCGTTTCTATAAATAATGTTATGGGAAAGATATTACTATTCAAGAGTTGAAGGAGAATGATCAATTACTCCGAAAGCAGTCGGGAGTATATAGATAGATTTTTCTCCTATAGGAAATCAATTTTGTTCTAACGAATCAATTGAAAAAGGGAATGATCAAATAGCCGAAAATAAACTTATTTAATTACTCACGGAATACGTCCCTTTTTGGCTTTGAGTAGATTTTGAAGTTCATGGGAACACTCAAGCAGTGTCTGTCGGGCCTGATCAGTATTGCTCGCAACTACAATGATCTCCCCTGGACCAAACTTACAACTATTTATTTCGATGGGAATTTCGAGGTGGAGAGTTCTAGCTATTAATTCAAATAATTTTGGATAAGTTCTGTTATTCTTGTACAAGAACGAGGCGCTGTCCCCATTTATGAGAACATCCTTTTCCACCGGGAATACAAGTTCTTCTTCTGCAATCCACTTCATAATCTCCTCTTCTAATTTTTCAGCTACTCGCATTTGATCGCTGTTCCTCGCTTGATTGGCCTCCTCTGCATAGGTTTCCAATCTATCAAAATTCATGAATTTATATATACTGAGACCCTAATTAAATCAATTCCATCTTAATACTGTACTGAGATCTCTTAACGGCTGTCGATGTTTTTATGTTTACGATATCTATATGAGATTTTATAACCGATGATATTCCACAATTTAATGTTGAGAGCAACAAAATTCAAAAATTTCATTCCCTAAAATGTATTTTAACGTTGTTTCCTTACAGAGCCATTATTTGCGACCCACCTTAGATTGGTTTAGATTGAACCTTCCGAGCAATTACAAAATAGATAGCGGTTTGGAATACTCAACCAGTACTCAAAGAACTCGCATATTGACGAACTGCCTCTTCTTGAACCTGGGTTTGAATCGAACCTGGACGCAATTTCCTAATTTTTCTGATGGCTTCCTCAGCATTCATATGTTCTTTCTTTAACAAGTAAGCGGCCAATATTGTTCCGGTTCTACCTTTGCCAGCTGCGCAATGTACCAGTACCGGCCTCCTATTAGATTCTATTTCATTTTCAAGAAAAACAGTTGTCGATTTTAATTCTGCAATAGTAGGTGCTTTATAATCTTCAACTTCCACATGTAAATAATTGATGTTATCGTCTTTGTTATCGCTATCCTTGGACTTATGAATATCATTACCCATCTCAGTAAACCATCTAGAGGGAAGTGGGATTTCTCTTACCGTTACAATAGTTCTGATTCCATGATCCATTAGCCATTTGAATTGATCGAATGTCATGGGTAATCCACTACCTGCAAGTTGATTTTCTATGATCCAACTAAAATTGGTAGGACGAGATGAAATTCGGCTATACAGCCACCGATAGGCATCACCTATGATTGTCATTTGTACTTGTATGGTATTCTGGTTATATTAATTTGAATAAACAAATTGATCCCATTTTATTATACAGGGAAGTATTGGCATCTTAGACAAACCTAATATAGAATATTTCGCTAAAACACATGCTCTAAACTAACGGCACACATACCGTCAAGTCCTAATCTGAACCTTTACAGATGAATCGGTTAGCTCGAATGAGCCCTCGATATTCAATGTATTTTTTAATGCTGATTTAAGATACCCATGAAAAAATTGAGAGCCTTTTCTCCCTAGTCTATGTCTAATTACAATGATTTTTAGATCATTTTGATTTACCTCGTCATAAGTTCCCAAATATCCGTATCTGCAGATTATTTTTTCTATATAGTCTATCACAGTTTCTTGTGTTAGTGTTTTTTTCCAGAAAAGAATTGTATCACGAGGTATGACCTCGCCCAAAGAGATGCCAAGCCCATAAATATCTTCTTCTGTATAACAGTCTAGAAGTGAATTCAAAAGTTCGCGATTTATGATTACCAAATCAATTTTTGATAGAAATCTAGTAAATTCAGCATAACGCTTCAATATCATATTCACCAGACCGTTTACTGAAACACCCATCCTTTCCGCCTCTTCGTCCAGTATTTTGGACAGGTCGTTATCTACTCTAAAGGAGCGTGTTGTGGAAGGTGGCATATCTTAACTTATTATACATGAACATAAATGTGTTTTTTTGTGACCATTTGTGTTATATTGTGTTGCTGATAGTAATTTTTACATCGATCGTAAAATTATTCTCTAATAATGTTCTTGCAAGAGCATATTGGTAAATAAG
>JALYLJ010000160.1 GCA_030774295.1 Thermoproteota archaeon | reverse complement strand
ACCCAGGCATATGAGTTGACATCCTCAAAACCTTCGGGGGCTACTGACTGAATCGTATGAGTCACTACTGTGCCAATGCCCGGAAATTCAACAAATTCAAAATCACTTTTGGAGCACCCACTGCAGTAATACATTGTCTCAAGCATTACTTTACCACAGTTCCTGCATTTGTTGGCGAGAATTTTTCCATTCTTTGCTGACTCAATGAATCTCTCATGTGTACTGGAATTTTTATCCACTCTGTTGCACCAAAATTACACTTTTTGAAAGATATGAACTGCTGCACTTGCTCCAGTAGCACCAAAGTTATGGGTCAAGGCGATCTCAGCATTTTCTACAGTTCTTTCTCCAGCTCCTCCGGTGAATTGTTCGAAAACTTCGACAACTTGTCCGACGCCAGTCGCGCCAATTGGGTGACCTTTGGATTTTAGTCCCCCTGATGGATTAATTGGGATCTCACCGTTGCGTTTAGTTATTCCTTCCTTTGCAGCAATGCCACCCATACCCTTTTTAAAAAATCCCAAATCCTCAATATCAATAATTTCTGCAATGGTAAAGCAATCATGAACCTCTGCGAAATCAATGTCTTTAGGAGTCACTCCTGCCATCTTGTATGCTTGGTTTGCAGCAATTAGCGTACTTGGTATTGTCGTGATATCCTCCCTCGATTGTACTGCAGCAGGCGAACCACCTCTTCCTGAACCAATTACTTTTACATAATTGTTACCAATCTTCTTTGCAAAGTCTTCACTGCACAAGATGACAGCCGAAGCACCATCAGAAAATGGACAGCAATCATATACCTTTAGGGGTGATGCTACAACTGGCGAGTTCATAACATCCTCTACTGTGATTCTTTTTCTAATGTGTGCCTTTGGATTTAGCAATCCATTTTCATGATTTTTAACTGCAACATGTGCCAAGTCCTCTTCTGTCGCTTTGTATTTCGTTAGGTAAGCTCTGGCAATAGACGCAAACAAGCCCGGGAAGGAAGCACCATTTCCCCCTTCATAAAAAAAGTCCGAACAATATGAAAAGAGTGTGGTACTAAGACTAGTTCCAGTATGAGTTATCTTTTCCACACCAACGGCTAGCACACAATCGTAAAAGCCGGCAGCGACGTTTGCGTAGGCCTCTCTAAACATCACAGACCCTGAACCGCAAGCAGATTCAATTGTTAGCCCTGGGATGTGAGGAATTCCAAGGTTGCTCATCAATACAGGCGCCATATGTACTTGTTTATCCGCAACTCCAAATACATTAGAGATATAGCCTGCCTGGATATCTTTTGGTGTAATTCCAGCTGAATCAATCGCGTCTTTTGCCGCATCTAGTCCCAACTCAATAACGCTTTGACTTAGTTTACCATATTTCGTACTGCCAGCCCCAAGAACGCATACACTATTTACCATTTATATAAAAAATATTACTTTGAGAATATAAAAATGTTCGAGAAAATCCAAAGATCCAGAAGTTATATCCAAAAACAGAATGAGCAACATAGCTCTACAATCCGCATCTATTAGTATTCTTGAGGACCCAAAATCTAAATTATGATGACTCCAAAGTATTTTTGAATTGCCAGGAGAATTTCAATTAGCGCCCGGACAGTATCAAGTTGTCATCTGCGAAAAACCCCTTGCAGCAAAGAGAATATCTGAAGTCCTAGGATCTAAAAAATTGACAAAGAGAGAACCCGCGCCTGGTGTAGTTATTTTTGACGTTGTTTCAGATGATAATCAACGCTATATCGTTTGCTCTGCACTAGGACATTTATATGGAATATTTCCAGTAGAAAAAAATCGAAAAAAGTATCCAATATACGATGTTAAATGGTCCCCTCGATATTCAAAAATTGTAAGAGAGAAGGAAAGGATTTCTCAAACCTTGCAAATTATATCAAATATTTCACATGGCGCTTCTGGATTTATTCATGCCTGTGACTATGATCTTGAGGGAGAATTAATTGGGTATAATATTCTTCAATTTGCTTGTGACAATAAGTATGAAGTTTCAAAAAGGGCTAAATTTTCATCCCTTACTGATTCTGAATTAACCAAATCATTTAGGAATTTACAACTTACCAATGTAAGAAATGCTAATGCAGGAAAAGCTAGACATCTAGTCGATTTTATTTTTGGAATAAATCTGTCTAGGGCACTTGCTAGTAGCCTTAACGTTACCAATAATTGTAACAAGTATCATAATTTGACCATTGGAAGAGTCCAAGGGCCCACCCTGAAATTTGTAGTAGATAGAGAGATAAAAATTAGTGGCCATGTGCCCGATCCTATGTGGTACATTACAGGAAAATTTGAGAAAGATGTTTCTTTCTTCAAAGCTAATTTGATTTCTGTAATTCATAATTCATCTGACACAAAAAAAATTCTATCTGCTTGCAAAAGTCATAGGGGTACTATTGAAAATATTGTAAAATTTGATAAAATCATTAGTCCCCCAACGCCATTTAATGTTAGTAATCTACAAAAGGAAGCTTATCGAATTTTCAAAATGTCTCCAGCCACGACCCTTTCGATAGCAGAATCACTTTACCTAGCTGCGTTAATTTCGTACCCGCGTACTTCAAGTCAAAAACTTCCTCCTTCGATAGGATACAAACAGATACTAGAACGGTTAAAAATAAATTATTTTCAGACGAATGAAAATATTGTAAATGACATATTGAAAAGAGAATATTTGACTCCCTATCAGGGTAATGAAGAAGATCCTGCCCATCCAGCTATTTATCCCACTGGTGTAAAACAAAAGAAACTTAACGTCCTCCAACGAAAAATCCTAGATCTCATTATTAAGAGATTCTTATCTACCTTTGGAAACAATGCTGTAACAAAATACAGCGAAGTGACGATAAATGTAAATGGATATTATTTTCTAGCTAAGGCTAATGGTATCTTGAACAAAGGTTGGATTACTCTTTATGAACCTTATTTTAGTATCAATGAATCAAATTTGCCGGAACTTAAAATAAGTGAGCCTATAAAAGTTAGTGAAATCAAAGCGTCAGAAGATTATACGAGACCTCCTGCCAGATATAACCAAGCCAGCATTTTGGATAAAATGGAATCCGAAGGAATTGGAACAAAATCTACCCGAGCTGCAATAATAAATTTGTTAATAAAACGCAAATACATCTTTCAAGACAAGAACGGAATAGAACCGACGGAATTGGGGTTTACGATACTCAATACAATGAAAAAATTTGTTTCTGAGATTATTTCGACTAAATTGACCAGCTCGCTCGAGTCCAGCATTAAAAAAATACAGGAAGGAGATCTTGAAATTGATGATGTTCGTGCTTACTTGGAAAAAGCATTGTCGAATCCCATAAATGAGTTTAAATTGAACGAATCTACGATTGGGGCTGAAATAAAGAATGTATTGTCTAGTTTTGAAAATAAAATGTCAGTTGGAAAATGTCCGAAATGTCAAAAAGGCGAAATGATCCTCATCAGGTCATCTAAAACCATAAAACGATTCTTAGCCTGTTCTCAATATAGAGTAACTGGTTGTAATGCAATGGCGGCGGTCCCCCAAAAGGGTCTGATTAAAAAGGATAGCACTTGTCATTGTGGATGGCCGATCTTGCGCATTATGTTTGCAAGAAAAAAGTTGTGGACAACATGCGTGAATAGAGTTTGTTCAAAAAACAGGTATAATATTGCTCATCATTATGACTCGGAATCAAATGCCTTGATATAATTTTTGTAGACATCCGTTCTTCTATTCCTCAAGAGTGGAAGTGTTCTCCTTACGGTATCTATTCTAGAATTATCTATATCCAAAATTTCCATCCCTTCTGTAATTCCCATGTCAATGAGGGTAGCACCAAATGGTTCAATCACCATACTATGACCGCAATAAATATTACCAAGTTGATTTGGTGCAATCACATAAACGCCATTTTCTATCGCTCTTGATTTTAACATAATTTCCCAGTGTTCCTGTTTCATAAATCCAGCTACCCAAGCAGAGGGGGATACGAGAATGTTAGCGCCGTTAACGGTGAGTATTCTGGAAATTTCTGGAAACCTCATATCATAACATATTTGCAATCCAAGATTGCCTACAGATGTTCGAGTTGGTTTCTCAATAATATTGCCGGCTAATAGCTTCTTAGATTCTTTGAATCCTAACGCATCGTAAAGATGAATCTTTCTATAAACGGATTGTATTTTTCCGCGCTCGTTGATGATTACAGCTGTATCAAAAACCTTTTGATTCTGTTTATTGGTATTGATAATTTCATATATTGTTGCTACCACATTTATCTTATTTTTTTTGGCTGAATTTGACAGCGCTGATATGAAGTTGCCATTTATTTTTTCGGCAATCTCATGTAATGTTTCTGGCTTTTGTTCTGCTGGAGAATAAGCCATCTGAAACTCTGGAAAGCAAATTAATTGGGCCTTTTTCTGTGCAGCTCTGCTTATTAATTTTAAAGAATAAGACAAATTTTTATTCTTATCAACTGACGATTTCATTTGAACTAATGCAGCTCTAAATTTTTTCTTCACCCAGTTCACCTTAAGAATATAATAAACCTCTTTCTAACGCAAGCCTTAATAACAAAAACCATTCAATCCCTCTCAGCAGAATATGCTTGTTTCTTATGTGAATAACCTCTTTCTTCCAGAAACTCCCAATTCTTACCACATATGACGCAGGAAATTCGATTTTCATTATTCATTAATTCCAGCTCATAATGGCTACATCTAATTTGATATTCTTTTTTCATCGAATCCATTTCCCTCAATGTGTTTATGTGCCTCACAGAGTTTTCCGTCATGTAATGAAATACCCAACTTGGTTACTTTTATCTTTCTTTTCATCTCCCCACCTACTAGATAATTGCAATTCTAGTACAAACCAATTGATACAAGAAAAGTTGAGTAAATTTGATAAGCGCCAATTTCAGATAATAGATTATGAAAAAGTGTCCAATATGCGGTTGTACTCAGCACAAATTATTTGGTTGTGGAAGACATTGGCTAAATCACAAAAAAAATAGTGATGGACGTTGTCAAGAGAAGTGAATTTTGAATTATTTTATTTCGTACAATGCTATAGATAATTTCAATGCCATAGTATCGTCTGTTTTTTCTGCGAGAGGCAGTATGTATTTCTGCGTTTCTTCCTTATATCGTAGTGCCTTTTCCTTCTTCCTGTCATTCTTCAAAAATCGGACGTTGTCTAAACGATCGGCAATTTTTATGAATCGAGGCATTTTTGGACCTTTTGAAATGTTATCAAAATAATTGACAAGTAATTTTTCTCTGTTTTCTTCATTTGTTTTCGGTTCAGTCAAGCTCCTGATGGTGTCGTAAACACTTTCTCCAAAATTCAATTTCAATTCTTCAACAATTTCATTGACGTCCTTACCTTTGTCAATGGCATCGTGCAGAATAGCTGCACAAATTGTATCTACGTCTCGAACTTTTAGTTCATCAGATAATATTAATGCCACCTTCATGGCGTGATTGATGTAGGGCTCCTGACTTTCATTTCTGAATAGTCCTGAATACACATTAGCAGCGAAACCAAAAGCCTTGGTAATCTTCACAACATCATTAAGGTCTTCTCCAAATGGTTGAATTAACTTGGTAAAAGCTATTTTCGTAAAATTATTCAAATTCCATTGCATACTTATTCACTTACTTAATCAATTAATTATTTTTAAATAGTTTCTCAAATACTAATGAGCAAACATATTCAATCTTATTCTTCTATTTATAATACAATTGGCAAGATGAACGATATAGAAATAAATGAAATTGAGTGGTACTTCAGAGATTTCATGTTTAGAAATTATAATACAGGGGTATTGCAATTTGATATGGAACATATCGCTGGCAACATGGTTAAAACTTATCTCAGGTATAGAAATGCAGAATCGGAGCATATTGCTTCAATCTTAAAAGTAGTACTGGAAAATCTAATATCATGCAAATTCCTAGAACGGAGAGATAACTTCGTAAGAATAAGAGATGGTATATCGCGCCTGCAATGTGGTAAATGCTATTACACTTGTTATCTTGGAAATTTGGAAGAAAGGCTCTGTTTAAGGTGTAAAAGTAATGAATTACGTACGTTCCCTAAAAAAAGTTGATTTATACTAACCGTGGTCGGGTTGTTTGAAATCATTATGAGGAAATTAAAATGATATTAGCGTCTGTAAACCCTGAACGCATTATTGAAACTCATATATAGAACTTTAAGAAACATTCCTAGTTGAAAAAATGTCTGCGTTAACTATAAGGAAGTTTTATGAAGAAATACTCCAATTCGTAGGAAAAAAAGTTTCTATAGAGACCTCCTATGACAAGAACTATAATGGAACATTAAGTGCTATAGATGAAAGATTGGACACTGTTCTTGAAAATGTAGAAGGTCAAGGAATATTGAGAATTGTCATAAATGGATCATTTGTCAAAGAAATAAAGCTCTTGGAAAAACCTTTTGATCTTAAGGGTCTTGCAGATCGCCTGTCAAGAGTATTTCCAGGACTAGTAAAAATCAGGGACGATGTGAATGCGATAATAGTGATGGATAAGATCAAAGTAACAGAACATGGGATAGAGGAAGGTACGGGTTTGGCTGCTGACAGGGTTAAATCAATTTATGAAGAATTCATGAGGGAGTTCAAGAAGTAAATTTGTTATTTGAGGTCAGATATTCTGACCTAGCAGGAAGGATAGGAAAGATCAAAACTCCTAGTGGGACTTTTGAGACTCCCGCATTCATACCTGTGATTCATCCTGTTTCGCAATCTGTGGACATAAACTTTCTGAAAAAATTAGGTTTTGAGGCAGTTATCACAAACGCGTATATCACTTTGAAAAAATACGGCGATAGCGCTCGAGAAAAAGGAATTCATAAAATAATAAACTTTGATGGTCCGATAATGACAGATTCCGGTGGTTACCAAGTTCTTGAATACGGTTCCATTGAACCAGAGCCTTCCTTCATAGCCCAATTTGAGTCTGATATTCAAAGTGATATTTGTGTCCCGCTCGATAAACCGACAGGATACGGCTTGCGACATGAGGTAGCCGAAATGTATGTTAATGAAACTATCAAAAATTCTCAAGAAACCCTAAATCTCATTAGGAGTAACAATAACGGAAATTCAGTTTGGGTGGGTCCGGTGCAGGGCGCCGAACATCTGGATTTGGTCAAGAGGTCTGCTGGGTTACTCGATGAAATGGGATATGAAATGATGGCCCTAGGGAGCCCTGTGCAATTGCTAGAGTCCTATGAATTTGGAATTTTATCCGAAATGATAGCAGCCTTGAAATCAGTAATTAACTCCAAGCCCGTTCATCTATTCGGAGCCGGTCATCCCCTAACGATACCTTTGGTGGTAGCGTTAGGATGTGATACGTTCGATTCTGCATCTTACATGCTTTATGCAAGAGACGACAGGTATATGCATCCCAATGGAACGTCAAAATTGGACAAGTTAACCTATCTTTCATGCCAATGTCCAATTTGTATTAATTTGAAAGTTAAAGAATTTCTTGATCTAGAACGTGATGAGAGAATAGATAAATTGGCAAAGCATAATCTGTACATTTTAAGATCCGAAGTTCTGTCGGTAAGACAAGCTATCATGGATGGTAGACTCTGGGAATATGTTGGACAAAAGGCACGAGCTCATCCTAAGTTAATGGAGGCCTTCAAATTATTTATGAACTATGAATATTTAGAAGATGGCACTCCTCTGTTTAAGAAAAAAGCAGTTTTTTTTATGGATCCAATCGACCAGTATCGACCGGAAGCTTCTAGATTAAGAAAGATTTTCAATTCATTTAGTACCAACAAAAAAAAACTTGTTCTATATCCGGATACGCAGGTTTCTCCCTTTTATTGTTCTCAAGAATATCATAAATTGTCAATGAAATTTTCGGATTATCAAATTTGCGCTTATAATCCTTTTATTGGGATCATTCCTGCTGAAGTTTCAGACATTTATCCGGCCGCTCACAATTTGATATCCAAAAGGAAATATGAATTCGGCAATTCAAATGAATATCCAACATTTGTTAGTTCATTGGAAAAATTCCTATCAAACAATTCTTTTGATGATGTGATAATCGTGGCTGATGAGTTCCTGGACAGCATACTCCGGAACTTACACTTAGAATCCAAGATAAAGACTTACAAATATACTGATGATATAATTGAGCATCTTCCATGATTATTTCTTTTATTGCGAATTTTGTTTTTTTGATTTTGATTTGATTTTGCTTAAATATTAGAAATAGCAAGGATAGATGATATAATGGCGATAGACTATGAATTCGTTTATACGTTTAGTGAAGAGTTATTAAATCTAGATAATTCTTTACGATGGATAGGTATTTCAAATAAATACGGCGTTCTAATTAACGTAGAGCAACGCAAAGATTTAGAACCATTAATGTCAGAAGAGGAAAGTGAAGAATATGCCGCTTCTGCAGTCTCAAGATATAGAACTAGGGTTAAATTTCAAACTAAAATTGGGAAACTAAACTATGCTGTTGGCAGATATGAAAATGTAACTAGGATTACCATTCCCATAAGCAACGACTATTTTTTACTGCTGACCATAGATAAAGAGAAAAATTATGATGACATGATCAAGGAAAAGATAATTCCATTTATCAATAAGAATAGGAACAAATTTCGTTCCGAAAATCTAAATGATTAATCTTAACCTTAACTTCTTTTCGCAGAATCTTGTACCGTAATAATTGTAAAAATTATGAATTAACGTCTTTCACAAAGCTCTTGTAAATTGATAGTGCCTCATCTTCGTTTTTAGCTCCAACAATTGTTGCTGCACCACTGGTCATGAAGCTTATTGAAAGATATTCAGAATTATTACTAAGGATGGTTAATCCTAGTTCGCCTTTTGTCTTGATTGTATATCCCAATCTACCCGCATTCTTTTCAATTCCAATAAGGTCTATCGATGATGAAATTTGGGCGGGTGTAACAGTGTACGTTCTCTTTCCGCGGTCACGACCGCATAGTTCTTCAATTATTAATTGCTGTACTTG
>JALYLJ010000159.1 GCA_030774295.1 Thermoproteota archaeon | reverse complement strand
GGATATACACCACCGGGTTAAATTTTCTAGAATTTATAGGATCCCAATAATTTTTTTGGCGGTATATTTATTCTCGTTAACCCGATCAAACTGACATGTTGTTACAATTAATAAACAAATAAGATAGTCAATCTTGATAAACTTTAATGCCCATTATGTATTTGGAATGATGTCAAACAATAAGGAAATTCTTAAAATGATAGGAATGTGCCGGGAAGTTAGAGATGTAGCAAGTAAATCTCAGATGTTAAATCGTATCAATCATTCACTTCCTGTGGAATCCCGTATAAAGATTCCTTCACTTATTACTGGCGATGGAATCGACAATCTATTGAGTTGGATCGAAGTGAAGATCTCACCACCAATTTATGGACTAACGTCGGCCTAGGCTATGACATAAGATAGAGCACCATAGCCGACATAAGATGCTAGAGTTTTTTATCGTACGAAAGGTACAGGTACAAGCTACTATTATCCCCGTGGTCAAGATCTAAAGTTAGTAAACGCGCTCAGGGCTTTTCATCGTCTATTGGTTGCCCTGGTTCTGGTGCTGGTTCAGGTTCGACATCACCTGGCTCTTCTGGTTCGGGTTCCACCTGCCCCATTTTATAACAAATATCTGTTATTGTTGACATGCTATAATTGAGGCTTAAAACTATTTATGCTTTATAGTAACAGACATGCACCTGAGTGCAAAAATAAAAAAATTCTAGGATTATTTAAAAAAATGAAGGCATTAAGCAGGTTCACTTGAATCTTCTTTTTCATCAACCATATCGGCTGCCTCTTCGCGTAGGTTTTCTGCTGGACCACTGGTTTCTGGGTCATTCTCTGCAGCTCCTATTTTTTTCTGGTTTTTTTGTGCAGTTTCTATGTCTTCACTTTCGTTTTTTCTGTCACTCATTGTTTACTTATCGGCAACATTGATTAAGAATGTATCAACTTCAGTCTGTTGCTCGGTACAACGAATTTATCATTACCTAACTAAGGACTATTGGGCACTTATCTAAAATAAACATCTAAATTTTCTCCTCTCAACTCAATTACTTTTGCCAATTCTTCGATTTTCATGTAAATTTAGACAATATTTCAAATGAAGCTAGTCTGAAAGCTGAAATACCCGTCCTGAAAGGATAGGCACCACCACCCTTGAGAGTTCTTGGATCTAACCATTCGTAGAAAATTCTGTCGTGATTAGCATTGTTATTGTGATCAGCGTACAGCAAATTTGAAAGTAAAATAGTACATTCACTAATTTGGCCACAACGAAATCTGGTTAGCAGCTCGATTGCTGTTATCCACGGCCAGTACGTGTAATTATGATATTAGTTTGATTGTAGAATCCAAGGGCCAGTTTTTTGAAGCGGTTTTTCTGTTACCAATGGGATGTCTCTAACCCAAATTCTATTTCGTAGTTATTCTAGTGATAGTATCATTCTTTTCTGAACTTTTTCATAATAATATATTTGGTTTAACGATTCTTTTTTTTCTGCTTTAGGACTTATATTTTGCAAATTGTTATTGTTGTTGTGATTATTATTGTTATTGTTATGGGTAACAAAAGACGTATCAATTAGCTGCTCGGTCATGGCGAATAAATAAAAAATAACATCTTGATAAAGAATCTCTGACGAGCCATTCCCTGTAGTTTTACCGGAGTCAATATTGACATAGCATTTACCCTTTTCATCCCACTATTTTAACTACTTCATATCTTATTAGCAGGTTCACTAATTTAATTCTTAAGTAGTATGTCCCTCTAAATAGTACATGGAAGTTTTCAAACCCTCTAAATCCTTTATTAAAAATTATCAATGTTCACTGTGTAGACTTTACTTTAAAAGCCTTGGAGAGATGCAAAAGCATATGTTAAAGAGCCATATGCTTAAACTAAATAACTTGCAAGTTTCACCATCCTGATTCAACCATTTATGCTTGGCATACATTTAAGATTTGAAATTTTGGTGTGCTAACTAGCACCAAACCCATTTCGAATAATATAGTTGATATAATAATTGATACTCATTCAAAGGATATCAATTTTTATTGTTTCAATATTCGCTCAATGGTTTGAACAAGATAGTGCATATGCACGGGTTTTTCCATAAATTTATCGTATCTAATATTTCTCAAATCCTCGCCGTTTAACTCAAAAGCGCTGATAATAATCACCTTAATATCGTGGTTAATCTTGTAAATTCTGCGTATCAGTTCAATACCCGAGATTCCAGGCATCCTGATGTCCGTTATGATTATCGAGTATCTTTGTGGTCTTCGATGTATTTCTTCAAGAGCTTTCAAAGGATCAAGAAACGAGGTTACACCGTATCCTTCCTTTTTGAGAAAATCACTAAACAAATTCAGTATGTCCTCATCATTGTCAATAACAAGTATTTGCGTAGATGATTCAATAGAGGGAGACGATGTCATTTTTGTTGTCAAACTATTATCAGGCACAATCTCTTAACTGCTCACTAATTTCAAGCTACTTGCATCACTATCCTCTTTTGGAGTTCTGTTGGTTGGTTTGTACTAAAGAATAATCAGATCCTAAAAATAATATAGATTCTAAAATAGAGTGCTGATACTCTATCATATTATGATGATTATTAATTAATAATATAAAAATACATCGTGATTTAGCTGCTCAAAATTAGTCGAAATATAATTTAATTGCTTACGATCGATGCCAAAAATCAAAATTTGTGCATTATGTAATTTTTAACTGACATGGCAAATACTTAAGTTTTGTCATCAAAAAAGGCTAATGTTGCTAAGCAATAATTAATGTAAGATTGCGGTCCATGTTGGAAATTCTGATATCGTTGCTGAGTTCGTTTACGAGGGCAGTGAACAGCTTATAGATACTATAGTAAAAATTAAACGCCTTGAGAGTGTGGAACGAGTCCTATGGTCAGAAGTGCCCCAGATACTGCTTTTATATTTTGTTGATTATAATTAGTCCGGAGTTGGGACTTGAGCTCTATCCTCTCTTATAACAAGAACGAAGTTAGAATGAACGGTTCTCTGGAAGATTTGGATAAAGGATATAATGTTTGGATCGATGTCATAAATCCGGACGAATCGGAACTTCGTCAATTGGCACAAAAATTTCACTTAAATCAGGAAGCCATTCAAACTTGCATCAATAAATCAAAGAGGCCAGAAATCCGTCAACTAGAGAATCATACGTTTACTGTAATAGTAGACATGAAAAATAAAGATCCAGAGACCCTACTTATAGAGTCGGTATACTTTTTCCTGGGTACAAATTGGTTAATAACGATACATACGGCTGAGGTTGACATTAAGGTAATCGTCCAAAGATTGCTTAACATACAGAATGAGACAATAAAGCAAACACGAATAGATGCTCTATATTATAACATACTAGCAGGCCTTGTTACCAAATATGAACAACTACTGACGGCCATGGAACTATCTGTAAATGAGTATCAGAGAAGGTCATTTGTACGCCCCCTCCCAGAAATATTTGAAAACATAGATACTTTATCAAGGCAAGCCATAATGCTACGCAGGCAATTTTGGCATGTAAGAAATATAATTAATTTTCTACTGCATACAGAAAAGGACAAAGAAGACGTGAAATATGTAGAGATGGTCTATGATGATATTATGCAGTTGATTGATTTTGTGGAATCCTATGAGGGGACTATAAATTCAATTAGAGAGCTATACGTGGCCAAGGTATCGCTCCAAATAAATGAAACAATGAGAGTACTCACTATATTTACAGCCATATTACTCCCACTAGCACTAATTGCAGGTATATACGGCATGAATGGAATAGATTTGGAAAATCTTACACAAGTACCCTTGGGCTTCTTAGTCGTATTGGTAACTATGGCAATAATAGTAATCGGATTTGTTTTATTTTTTATCAAGAAAGGATGGATAGTTCTTGGAAGAGGCAAGTTGAAGCAAAAACCAGAGTCCTAGTAATTTATTTATCAAAGCTTATGAATGCTATAGATTATAATGCACTGCCCTGCCCATTGAATTTGGTTATTTAATGGCAAATTATTAGCAAGCCCCAGGTTGTCCAGAATTAAATTCAAAATGTGAATCATTATTTGGGTTCAAAACAATACCAAACAGGATTGGTTTAAATCGTATATTGAACTAGATGTATCGACCGATGCCCTCGCAGTATCGAGAAAACACCCAAGCTCAGACCAACAATGAACAAACGGACATGACACTGAACGATATCGTATGCAACGCAAACAAGTACCTGTGTATTTGTGGCGATTTTGCTTTACCGGATTTCATATTGAGTGAAAGAATCAGGCAGGCATTTCAAGATGCTAAAGCCAAGGGAATAAGAATTAGATTGATAACGGAGATTACAAGAGATAATTTGAGTTCGTGTAAACAAATAAAGAAATTTGCTGAAATTAGACACCTCGAAAAGCTAGTTGGAAATTTTGCGATAAACGATCATGAATATTTTGGTCAAGCTCAAGGCAATGCTTTTGCATCGAATCTAATTTATAGCAACGATGGTGGAATGGTGGAGCAGCAGAAATATATATTTGAAAATCTATGGAACAATGCTGTTACTCAACATGACAAAATCTCCAGTTTAGAGGTTGGTGTGGATCCGGAGGAGATCAAAGTGTTATCAGACCCGTACGAAATTCGCAAAACTTACTTGAATTTGATAAACTCTGCAGTTTCCGAAATATCACTAATAATAGCAACTCCAAATGCACTCCAAAGAGATTACAGGGGAGGGATAATATCCATGCTAATTGAAGCTTCAGAAAAAAGGAATGTTAATGTAAATTTAGTTATTCCTACTTATGAAACCGACATGCAGGATGGATTCTTATTTATCGATTCGCTCTCAAAAGATTTAAATTTTAGAATAAAATCTATTGTTCCGCCGACTAGAAAAACTCATATGATAAAAACTACTTTTTTGATAGTGGATAAAAAATTCATATTGATAATAGACGTAAAGGATGATACTCAAGAAAATTTTATAGAGGCTGTGGGATATGCTACTTATCATACGAGTAAGTCCCGTACAGAATCATACAATTTCATTTTTGATACTATTTGGAGACAGGCTGATTTGCATGAATCATTAAGAGAAGCAAACAAGAATCTTTTGTACTCATATCAAAAGCTAGAAGAACATGATGCAATGGAGAAGGAATTTATCAATATTGCTGCCCATGAGTTAAGGACGCCGTCCCAATCCATTATTGGTTATTCAGAATTGCTTAAAAATCTCCCAGAAAGGAACAAACAATATGAGGAAGCTATTCTCCGAAATGCTGAAAGACTATTTTCTTTGGTAACAAACATGTTGAATATAGCTAGAATAGAGTCTCAAACTATGAAACTAAATAAGATAGTTTTTGATTTAAATGTAAAAATTCAAAATGTTATTAATGACATCAGTCAACAAACAGAATTAAAATACTATGACAAAGTTAAAATTGAATTTGTTCCGATTGAAAAAGTTGATATCATAGCTGATAAAGAAAAAATATTTGAAGTATTCGCAAACTTGGTAAACAATGCAATAAAATTTACAAAACAGGGCACAATTACTATAATTCTAAAGAGGGAATACAAAACAAATCAAGCTACTGTTACTATTAAAGATAGTGGTCCTGGTATAGATCCAGAAATAATTCCTCACTTATTTTCAAAATTTAAGACTAAATCGGAGAAAGGTCTCGGACTTGGATTGTATATTTCAAAAAATATTGTTGAAGCCCATGGAGGAAAGATCGAAGCTTATAATAATCCGAATTCAAAAGGCGCTACTTTTATAGTTACGTTACCCCTAAAAGTATAATTTATTGAAATACTTCAATATTTTATTATTTTACCAATCACTATTCATCACTCACGTAATTCCTATTCATTCTTTGGGATTTTTTTACAAGATCAAATATTGTACTTTCAATTATATCTAGTTTAACAGGTTTCACTAGAACTTCAATATTCTTGTTATAAAAAACTGGGTTTTTAGAAATCTCTTTGTGTAATTGTTCATAAGCGGTTATGAATAGTATGGGCGCTGATGGAAACCTGGTTAATATTTCAATAGCAATATCGACTCCATTTTTGTTGCCTGGCAATCTAAAATCTATCATGTATATATCAGATCTTAGTTTATCTATCTCGTTTATCATTTCATCACCGGTTTGGTATGTAGTTGTTATCTCATGTCCTTTCCCGCAAGGAAGTCTTTGTAAAGTATTAAAATGTCCTCTTCATCTTCAAGAATCATTATCTTTAGTTTTTTGTTATTTGGTTGAGACATTGCTTATCAAATTGCAGAACTAGCGTTATAGATAAGATATAACTACCATCTTAACAAATAATCGATAGATCCGACAACCGATAACGTAAGAACAACATAGCTTAAAAGGTTATCAATGTTTGAACCTAAAATTATTCTTCGATAAAAAGTCATCAATAAGATAGGTAAACTGTATCGACTCTCTCTTAATCTCCCTGATTGTTTCTTTTGATTGTCTTTAATACAATTGTATTTTTTACGGTTAGTAACGAATCTATCTCGTAGCTTATTTGCAGCTGTATAGATAATATAGGTCGAAGTCCTACTATTATGTATATGAGTATTGGAGACTGAGATAGACCAATGATAAAAGACCTGATAAATCCAACTAATTTTAATCTCTTGGTTGGAAAACTCGGAGACGTTCTTACAAGAGCGTTGGATCTTCCTTTAGGATATGCCATAAATTGGGGAAGAATCTGGTCACTTTGGCCAGTACATTTGGA